>DYSM01000273.1 GCA_020718265.1 Draconibacterium orientale
TATATCAACAGTATAAAATTTGAGAACTTATTTGTAACTAATTGATTAACAATTAATTAAAATTTAGTTAAAATATGTTAAAGTTTTATTGATTTTTATATCGTGTTGATAATCAATTGTTTTAAAAATCAAGAGCGGCTGAATAGTTACAATTACTGATAATAAGCAATTTAACTTTACAAACTTTCAACTTTACGACCTTTTTATACTGAACTCATTTATATAAAACTATCAGATTATTAACAAATAAAAAATATTCGACAACTTTGGCAAAGTTCTCATATTGATATGTTTAAGTAAAAAATCAAATATCATCGAAAACTATCCGACTAAATTTAAAAAATGCTAAATAACAGATATTTAGTATAAAAATCTGTAACATAAGTTACAAATTTTAGTTAGATATCATCGTAACTTTGCACAAAAGTAGAAAAACTATGTCAGGCATCATAAAAAAACTGATTCCGCCGCAAGGTTGGCGTCTTCCGGTGGCAATTTCGCTCGGCGTTTTGGTTGGTTTAGGTATCTATATGTATAAAGCGTCCAATGCGATTTCGTATTTGTCCGACGACCCGGAAACGTGTATCAATTGCCACGTGATGGTGCCGCAATACGCAACGTGGAATCACAGCTCGCACCGCGAGCACGCCACGTGTAACGACTGCCACGTGCCGCATAACAACGCGTTGAGCAAATACGCGTTCAAGGCGCAGGACGGTTTGCGCCATGCCACTTGGTTTACAATGCGTTGGGAGCCGGAAGTTATCAAAATTAAAGAGGCAGGTATTGAAGTTGTGCAAAACAATTGTAAACGCTGCCATGCGAATGTAAATGAGAATGTTGCGACTTCAAAAGTCTCACTTGAGGACGTTCATGCCGATAACGGAAAATTGTGTTGGGAATGTCATCGCGAAGTGCCGCACGGCAGAGTGCACAGCTTGTCGTCCACGCCGGATGCGTTTATTCCTGAAAAAAAATCGACCACACCCGAATGGCTCAAAGGCGTAGCAGGAAAATAGGCAAAATATTGGTCATAAAATAGTCATTTGGTTGTCATTAAGTCGTCAATAAATTGTCCCAAAGTACTCAATTTTGATTCTGTCAAATTTCAAGTTTCAAATTTCAAAAATAAAATATATGGAAACAAAACGAAAACGTTGGATTAATTGGGTTATTTTTGCCCTCACAGTGGTTGTCGTATTCTTTGTGGGAATGCTGGCTTCGTCAATTACGGAACGCAAAGCCGAAGATGCGCATGTGTTCAAACCTACCGTAAAAATTTCGGAATGGGAACCTCGAAACGAGCTCTGGGGTGAGAATTTCCCGCGACAATTTCAATCTTATTATCAAACCAAAGACACAACTTTCCGCAGTAAATACAACGGCAATGCGATGATTGATATGCTCGCTGTTGACCCGCGAATGGTTGTTTTGTGGGCAGGCTACGGATTTTCCAAAGATTATAACCAAGGTCGCGGACATTTCTACGCCATAACAGACGTTAGCAATAGTTTGCGCACTGGCGGTCCAAAAGATGCAAATGACGGTCCGATGCCATCAACGTGTTGGACTTGTAAAGGTCCTGATGTACCTCGTTTGATGAACGAAATAGGAATTGCCGAGTTTTACAAAGGAAAATGGGCAGGGAAAGGCTCCGAAATTGTAAATCCGATTGGTTGCGCTGACTGCCACGACCCTGAAACTATGAACTTGCGAATTTCTCGTCCGGCACTAATCGAAGCTTTTGAGCGACAAGGTAAAGATGTAAAATCATTTTCGCATCAAGAAATGCGTTCGTTGGTGTGTGCACAATGCCATGTTGAATATTATTTTGATAAAGAGAAAGTTGAAGGAGCAAACTACTTAACTTTACCTTGGGACAAAGGTTTCAGTGCCGACTCGATAGAATCGTATTACGACGAAATCAAGTTTTCGGATTGGACACATGGGCTAAGCAAAGCGCCGATGCTCAAAGCGCAACACCCCGGATATGAGGTGTATATGACCGGAATACATGCCGAACGCGGCGTGTCATGTGCCGACTGCCACATGCCTTATAAGACAGAAGGCGGACAGAAATTCACGAACCACCAAATGCAAAGCCCTCTGAATAATATCGCCGGTTCGTGCCAAGTGTGCCACCGCGAAGAAGCAACAACGTTGATGAAAAACGTGTATGACCGTCAGGATAAAATTATTGAAAATCGTGATAAGCTCGAAGAACTCCTCGTAAGGGCGCATGTTGAAGCGAAACAAGCATGGGAATGGGGTGCAAAGGAAGAGCAAATGAAAGATATTTTGCAAGATATTCGTCATGCTCAATGGCGTTGGGATTATACCGCAGCAAGCCACGGCGGTTCGTTTCATGCCCCTGTAGAAGTCGGTAGAGTGATAAGTACCGGAATATCAACGGCACAAGAAGCGCGAATAAAATTAGCAAGGCTTTTTGCATTGCTCGGACATAACGAAGAAATTCCGTATCCGGACATCACCACAAAAGAAAAAGCCCAAAAATACATTGGCTTAGATATGGAAAAACTTCATGCTGAAAAAGATGCGTTTAAGCAAAACCTTCTGCCTCAGTGGGTTAAAGATGCCGATGCGCGCCAAAAAGCAATGAAAATTGAACGTTATTAATTTGTGAATTCAACAAAATCTCATAAATCTCTGCTAAATTTCCCTTGGGGTTTTCCCGAGGGTTTTTTAGTTTCGGCTGTGCTTTTTGTGCTCGGAACAGCAATCGATTTTGCAAGCAATACGCACTTTGTCGCGCCGCAATCGCCTGTAAATGTTGTGTTTATTTGCATTTTTTCAATTTTTATCATTCTGAGTTTTATTTTTTTTAAGAAACATCCAATCATTCAATGGCTTGCGTCGGTTCCGGCAGCAATTACGTCTTCGATTGGTTTGACATTTTCGGTTCTTTTAATGGGTTTTATTTTGCAAGATGATGCGCAAGCGTCTGATTTTGTGCGTCGTGCGGGCTTGTCGCATGTAACGCAAAGTCGTGCATTTTTTATGTTGATGCTTTTTTTCCTGACTGCGCTCGGTTTTGCAACTGTAAAACGATTTTTTAGTTTTAAAAAGAAAGATATTGCGTTTGCGCTCAATCATTTAGGCTTGTGGATTGTTGTAGTTGCCGGCGGATTTGGAGCATCTGACACGATGCGCCTCAGAATGCTTGTACAGGAAGATGCGCCGCCGGTTTTCTCCGCTTCGGATGCGAACTCGGAATACGAAATGCCTCTCGCTGTGCGCTTGATTGATTTCAATATGGAAACATATTCGCCAAAATTTGCAGTCGCCGACACAATCACCGGAAAAATACGCACGGATATGCCGATTTATGAAATTTCAAAACAAAAACAGTTTGATATTCTGAATTTTAAGATAACTATTGACACATTTCTAACCGATGCTGCGCCGTTAGTTTCTCACAATACATTTTTGCAATATCACGACAAAGGTGCTGCTCCTGCTGCGAAAATTCACCTTTCTAACTCAAAAAATGATTCAATAAGAACAGCTTGGATTTCTTGCGGAAGTTACATGTTTTCATCCGTTTACGTGCCGTTGGATTCGGTTTTCGCGCTCGTTATGCTCGCGCCGGAGCCAAAATTATTTAGTTCGGAAGTCGAAATATTTACGCAGTCGGGCTTGCGCGACACGGTGCAAATAGAAGTGAACAAACCTTTCAAAACCGAAGGATGGAAAATCTATCAACTCGGTTACGACGAAGCAAAGGGCAAATCGTCCGATGTCAGCATTCTCGAACTTGTGCGCGATCCATGGCTGCCTGTGGTTTACATCGGTTTTTTTATGCTGATAATCGGAGCGTTCATGCTTATTTTCAAGAACTCAAATATTAGTCAGAAAGTTGTCAAAATGTAGTCAAATTGTAGTCAAAAAATTGTCATTAAATAGTCAAAAAATAGTCATTAAGTTGACATTAAGTTGTTGTTTTATCATACATGAGTTCGGTCTAAAAAGGTCATAAAAGTATATTAAAATTTACAATTCATTGTTTATCAGATAGTTGCATTTTTAAATTGCATTTCATAAAACATTAGTAATCAAGTAGTTGTATTTTAGCTCTTTGTTTTTGATGGCTTTTTAGACCGGACTCATACATTTAAATCATCAACACAACACATCA
>DYSM01000274.1:0-1296 GCA_020718265.1 Draconibacterium orientale
GACTACAACCTACATAAATTCAAATATTTACACGTTTTCTTACAAATACTGTTTACACCGAATTTTGGACAGTCTCACAGCCTCTGCCAAAGTCCGACGTATTGCAAAGTAACGCATTTTTCCGATTTGCACGTTCTTACTTCGCAGAAAAATGTTATCTTTGCCCGATAATTATTGAGATTTTTTTCAACACATGATACAAAAAGAACAATACGAAGATATTTTGAAACGGCGCGATGCCCTAAGGAGGTATCTTTGACTTAGATGTTAAACGTGCGCAAATAGCAGAGCAAGAACTAATTACACAAAATGCCGAATTTTGGGCAAACCCAAAGACGGCGCGCGTGGTGCTGAAAGACATCAGCATTCTGAAATCGTGGGTAAATGCCTACGAATTTGTCGATAAATCGGTCGAGGATTTTGCAGTGCTCTACGAATTTTACGAAGCCGGCGATGTTGAAGAAACCGAAATTGACGACGAATTTGCCAAAACGCTCACGGTGATTGAGAATTTGGAATCGCGCAATATGTTGCAAAAAGAAGAAGACCGACTTGGCGCGGTGCTCAAAATAAACCCCGGTGCGGGCGGCACCGAAAGTACCGATTGGGCGGAAATGCTCATGCGTATGTATATGCGCTGGGGCGAACGCAACAACTATACGGTCAGAGTGTTATACCTGCAACCGGGCGACGAAGCCGGCATCAAAACTGTGGAACTTGAATTTGAAGGCGATTATGCATTCGGATTTCTGAAAAGCGAAACCGGCGTGCATCGCCTCGTGCGCCTGTCGCCGTACGATTCGAGCAACCGCCGCCACACCTCGTTCGCATCCGTATTCGTGTCTCCCGTGATTGACGATACGATTGAAATTGTCATAAATCCCGCAGATATTGAGTGGGAAACCTTCCGCTCGGGTGGTGCCGGCGGACAAAACGTAAACAAAGTAGAAACAGGCGTTCGGGTAAGGCATTTACCGACAGGACTTTATGTTGAAAATACAGAAACGCGTTCTCAAGGCAAAAACCGCGAGAATGCACTGCGTATCTTGAAATCGAAACTCTACGAAATAGAACTCGAAAAACGCCGCGAAGAGCAAGCACGCATCGAAGGCACGAAAAAGAAAATCGAATGGGGTTCGCAAATTCGTAATTACGTCATGCACCCGTACAAACTCGTAAAAGACTTGCGCACAGGCGTGGAAACCGGTAACGTTCAAGCCGTTATGGACGGCGACCTCAATGCGTTTATCAAAGAATTTTTAATGAAATTCGGTGCCGATGTTTAGCTAATTAGTT
>DYSM01000274.1:1396-2928 GCA_020718265.1 Draconibacterium orientale
ACTTTATGACCACCAAATGACTACTTTATGACAATCTTATGACTACTTTATGACAACCGAATGACCATTGACTAATGATCATTTTATTAAAGTTCGGATATAAAATTGTATTTTTTTTCGGTTTTAGGACATATTTCACAAAAATATAGCGTAAAAATATTTACTTTTACGGCATAAAAAATCATCTTAAAAAAATAATCAGAAATGAATATTCCCGAAAATTTAAAGTATTCGACCGACCATGAATGGATACGCGTTGAAGGCAACGAAGCCTACTTGGGCATCACCGAATTTGCACAAGGCGAGTTGGGCGACATCGTTTTTGTTGAAGTAGAAACGGTGGACGAAGAACTTGCGCAAGGCGATGTGTTTGGAACCATCGAAGCCGTAAAAACCGTGTCGGACATGCTCATGCCCGTGAGCGGAACCGTGCTGGAAGTGAACCCGATGCTTGAAAACAAGCCCGAAGTTATCAACAAAGACCCGTACGGCGATGGTTGGATTGCACGAATTTCAATCAAAGACGCGTCAGAACTTTCCGCGCTCATGGATGCCGAAGCGTACGCCGAGCATACCAACGCACACTAATTTTTTCGTTTGCGGCTACTTCAAGATAACCATAACTTGGAAGCCACCGCCTAATCCGAAGTGCGATAACGGTAAGAAAACGCTTTTTATTCAATACACACTTAGGAGTAGTTGCTCCTAAGTGTGTAAATCATAGTGGATATAGCTTTGATTAAGATTCAAACAAAATATTCTGAATATTTTGAAACTATCAAAAATGTATCGTATTTTTGTGTGGATACAAATTAACACTATTTGAAATGAAATTTGTTGATGTAAAGAACGATATTGCATTCCGCAAGATTTTTGGAAATGAGAATAAAAAAGACATTCTCATTTCCTTTCTGAATGCTGTTTTGAAATTGGAAAATCAATACAAAATTCAATCTGTAACATTGTTAAATCCATTTCAATTTCCCCGAATTAAGGGGTTGAAGGTTACTGTAATTGATGTAAAAGCAACCGATGAGAAGGGAAACATTTTCATAGTAGAGATGCAACTTACTGATAAAAAAGGACTTGACAAACGCATCCAATATTACGGAGCCAAAGGATATTCCGCGCAAATAGAAAGCGGCGATGAATATCTGAAACTAAAACCGATGATTTTCATCGGAATACTTGATTTTAAATATTTTGAAAGTCCAAATTATATTTCCCGACATTTAATAATAGATAGTGAAACGGGAGAACGGAAATTTAAAGATTTAGAATTTAATTTTATTGAATTGGCGAAATTTGAAAAAGAATTAAACCAATTAGATAATTTAATTGATAAATGGATTTATTTTATCAAAAATGCAGAAAATTTAGAAATTATACCCGAAAACATAAACGACACAGGTTTGCTTTCGGCATATAATGATGCCGAAAAGCATAATTGGACAAAAAGAGAATTAGAAGAATACGAATATGCTCAAATGCGTGAACAAGACGAAAGAGGTACAATCGAATTAGCCGTTGAA
>DYSM01000274.1:3028-4128 GCA_020718265.1 Draconibacterium orientale
ATATGCTCAAATGCGTGAACAAGACGAAAGAGGTACAATCGAATTAGCCGTTGAAAGAGCCGTTGAAAAAGCTGTTGTGAAAGCCGTGGAAAAAGCTGTTGTGAAAGCTGTTGATGAAACTACCATACGGATTGCTCAGAAAATGATACATGCTAATAAACCAATTGACGAAATCGCAGAATATACAGAGTTGTCAATTGAGACAGTAGAACGGTTGATTTATGAGTTCGGTCTAAAACGTTAGAAAGTTGAAAGTTTGTAAAGTTAGACTCATACTAAGAAAATTAGCACATTAATCTATCATCAAATTAACACATTTTCAGTATAACCTCAAGCCTTGCAAACCGAAACTTCGGTTTACGAATAACATTTTGTGTCGTGTAAATGCTTTACATACATGCCGTTATCCTTAATTTTAAAGCCAAGTTTTTTCAAATATTGACCGTATTTGTCGCTGCGATGCGAGGCAAGTACACAGTCAAAACCATCGTTAATAAAACGGTCTTTGAGTCGCGAGTAGATGTATTTTCCGTTTTTGTAATCTCGGTATTGAGGAATAACGTAATCTAAGCCGACTTTGAGCACATTGCCGTCTTCGCGGTGCGCAAGGAACACGCCGGCAACAACCATGTTTCGTAAAATAAAGAAACTCACGGTATTGACTTCGGGTTTGTATTCAAATCCGGGATTAAATTTTTGAATTTCGGGCATGTGATATTCCAAAAAGCGCAACAAATAGCGGTTGTCCGGGCGTATGGAAAGCGTTTCGAACTGCTCGGCTTTGCTGTAAATTTTATAGAGATAATACAAATCGACGGCAACAATAAACGCATTCAATCCGCCAACCGGATACGCACCTATCAGAAAACCGTAAGTTGTGAACGTGAGAGCTCCTATTAAGTTGATAATCCGAAACTTAACAATCGAACTCATGGTCATGGATATGGCTATGATGACCGAAGCTCCGTAGCCGAGAATTTCTAAAAAAGTCATATTTTCTTATTTATATTAGATTTAAGACATCAGATTACAGACAACAGAAATTAAATTATTGAGTTCAGTATAAAAAGTCATAAAGTTGAAAGTTTGTAAAGTTAAAT
>DYSM01000275.1 GCA_020718265.1 Draconibacterium orientale
TCTCTTAATGTCTTTATTGTTACGCTATTGAAGCAAGAATTCTTTATTTCTTACGATGTCGTATTGTATAAACCACAAGCCACAGCCCGAGTATGCCTGCGCTGCCGAAACCAACGGCACTCAGCAACGGAATTCCCCAAAAATAGAGCATTTCGGGTGGCGCGGCAAGCACTACAATGCCGGAAGTCATCAAAGTTGCAGCAATAATCAAGGCGGCAGCCAGCCGGTTTGTCGAGGTGTTAATTTGCTTAATTGCGGGTTCGAGTCCGTCGATTTTTGTGGTTGAAACGAACTCGCCTTTGCGCATTTTTTTTAGGATATACTTGATATCCAGAGGCGAACTGTACAGCAAAGACATAAATTGAGATACAGAATAACTCAGCTCGTTGCGCACATTGCCGGGTGCGTATTGTTCGGCAACAATTTTGCGACCGTAAGGAATCAGAAATTCCATCATTTTGTAGTCCGGATGGAGTTTTCGCCCGATGCCTTCCAAAATTGCTAAAGCTCTGAAAATCACAAATACACTGCCCGGAATGCGCAATTTGTATTCAAACGCAATGCGCCGCAATCGTCCGATGAGTACGGAAACGCCTGTTTCATCGATGCTCAGCGTGGTATAATCGTCGATAAGTGCTTCTAAATCAGACTCAAATATTTTCATATTTTCGACTTCGCCGTTTGTTGCCAAGCGGCGCAAACCCGAAGCGAGAGCCTTCGGATTCTTTTGTGCAATGCTCAGTGCAACGTTCGCAAAATCGTATTTTTGTTGTTTCGATAATTTTCCGGTCATCCCGAAATCTATCAGAACAACTTGTTTATCAGGCTTTATGAAGATATTCCCGGCGTGTGGGTCGGCGTGAAAATGTCCGAATTCAAAAATTTGTTTCAGATAAATATCTGTTATTTTTTCAGCAATTTTCTCGCTGCTGATGCCCCAATCGCGTAATTGTTGCAAATTATCGACTTGACAACCATGCGTAAATTCAACGACTAACACTTTTTGGGTCGAAAGTTCCGGATAAGGTTTCGGGATATAAAAATCACTTTCCTGCGCGTATATCCGTCTGAATCTCAGTGAATTGAGAGCTTCATTTCTGTAATCCAATTCTTTGCGAATGGATTCTTCAAAGGCATCAATTATTTCGAGCGGATTTAAAATTCCGAGGTTGTAAAAATAGGTTTCTGTCAATTTGAAAAATTCGCGCATCAAACGCAAATCCGTGCGCACCTTGTGTTCCGCATCGGGGCGGCGTACTTTCACAACCACATCTTCGCCACGCGTGAGCCTTGCGCGATGCACCTGCCCAATGGAACCCGCGCCGATAGTGCGATTATCAAAATATGTAAACAACTCATTGATAGGCTTTCCGAGTTCTTGTTCGATAATTTCGACGGCTGTTTTTGTGCTGAACGGCGGCACGTCGCTTTGCAGTTTTGCAAATTCCTGAATCAGCGGGTCGGGCAAAATATCGGGGCGGTTACTCAGCAGCTGTGCCAATTTGATAAACGTGGTTCCGAGTTCTTCCACCACCATGCGAATGCGCTCCCAGCGTGTGTATTCGTAGGGCGATTCATCTTCGGAAGTTCCGTAACCTGTCAGTTGTTTTTTTGCGGGAAGAAATTTTTTCAGAGCTGTTGTTGCGATAACATCGTCAAAACCAAAGCGCAGCAAGATGTTAATCATCTCGCCGATGCGTGAAATGCTTTTGACGGTTTTATCGAAAATCATGCTTCTAAATTAAACGGATTTCTTGCAATTTCCAAGCATTGCGGCAGCTTCGCGTTTTATTGTATCTTCAATAATTCCGTTGAAAAGCATGGCTGCCATGGGCAAACGTCCCGAAATTTCGATATTATTTTCGTTCACAAAAATATTTCCTGTGATGCTCATATTTCGGTATCGGAACGAAAAATCGGATTTGTAATCCGTCCAAACTTCTACAACACTTGTGATGCTTGTTGCGTGTTGCCGGCGCAAATGTTCCAAAATTTCCTTGGAACATTGCAACGCATCGGCGCGGCTTAATGTATGATTTACAATGACTTTCATCTTGAGTTATGAATTTTGAATGATGAATTTTGAGTTGCACAAAACAAGTTTTTCAATTTTTAAGCTGAACCCAATTTAGTTTCCAAAGATTGCACAAAAAATTTAAAACTTTGATTTTTTTCCGCAAATTCTTTTAGCTTTTTTAGTTTATGAAACTTATATGTCTTTGTAATTGTCTCGAAATATCGAGTTTTATCTTTTATAGGATTCAAATTCAACCGGCTGTATGTCAAGTTGTTCCGAATCAAATAGCTATCCCAACGGTGTTTAACATTATTCAAAAATTCAGTATTTTCTGTTTCAAAAATAGTCAAACACCACGATTCTAATTCTTCAATTGTTACGGCATAAAACAATTTATCTTTGTAATTTTGGTCTAACCATTCGTCAATTTTATCAATAACACTCTTCCGGAGTTCGTTGCAATAGTTTTCATTATTAACTTTGAGCGGCTTTTTAAATTCAAAATCATGGTTTTCAATTTCGGCTGTATCCAACTGAATGACCATAAAATTCATGTCGAAAACACTGAAGGCACGCTCAAAATCGGGGCGTTTTCCGGCTTTTCCCATGCAAGCGTTTTTTACGCCCTGAAATGTTCCGATACTTTGGTTATCCGCATATTTATCTGTTGCATCGAAACTTAATCCGGGGCGAATTGCAATAATTTCGCTGCCGTCGAAACCAAAAGCCTGCAAAATGCTTCTCAACACACCAATGTCTTCGGCGCCTTCTGCTATTATGCTGATTGTTTCGTTCCGCATTTTTGCTAAAAATTTTGAGAAATTGCACCTAAAAATCCGCGTGTCCAGAGTTCCGAGAGTTTGTATTGCTCGTTTTGTATTTCGGGTTTAAATTTTATGCGACGCGTTTTTGTGCTGCCGTTGTCCAATCGTTTAACTTCAAACAAGCGAATATCATCGTCGAAGAGGTTCAAACCGTCCAAAACAGACGGATTGTGCGTTGTAATTAAAGCTTGCTTGTTGTGTTTTTTCGATAATTCGCAAAGTTCTTTCATCAAATGTTGGCACAAATGCGGATTCAGCGAACTGTCAATATTATCAATCGCAAAAAACTTCGGCGTTTTATGGCTGATAAATAATGCCAAATTAAACAACACATTCAGAACGCCTTCGTTGGAATTTTCGGCGGCAAATACGTTGTTGTTTTTGCGCATAAACTTATCTCTGAAATACAAATAGGAAGAACTGCGCCCCAATTTATGACCTTTGTATTTGAGCGTATCTGTCTCATCTATAATTATATCGTCTAACCAAGATATGAGATAACTGTAATTTTTCAGTTCGTTCCATTCCTCTGCCGAGAAATCGCTAAGCAGCACATCCAAACCTTCGCCGTTTATGCCCAACGGAATTTCTTTGCTCTGATTTACAATTCCGCGTAACGCGCTTGTATTCAAGTTGTAAATCAGAAATTTTGTCAATAATTCTTTTGATTCAAAGAAATCGTTCAGGAATGTTACTTGCGCAAACTTTTTTATAAATTTTAAAAGATCTTCCTTATTGACACTATTTAAAAACTCCGGTTTATAAATATTTTCAACATTTTCTAATAATTCATTTTCTAATTCCTTTGATTCTAAGGCTTTTTCTATTTCGTTTTCGTTCACACTCAAATGATCTTTCCATTCGGAATAAATATCGTCCGGATTTACAGGAAAAATGTTACACTTTTCAGTTTCGTCGGAATCGGATAATTTTGCTGCGATTTCTATTTCATTCTTCTGCCTCAGCCCGATAAACGAACTCATGGTCAGTTTCGGTTTTGTTACGCGTATGCCTTTACCTGACAAACTGTTGATATTCAAATTATTGCTTTTTGAAGAACTTAACATCGCAACAGCTTCCAAAATGTTGGTTTTACCACATCCGTTTTCGCCGATGAACACATTTATTCTGCCCAACGAAATTTTATCGTGGATGATAGATTTAAAATTTTTAATTTCAATTTCTTGTATCATACTTGAGCAGAGTTTAAAAAGTATAAAGTTTGAGTCCGGTCTAAAAAGCCTGTTTTATTTTAGCTAAACAATCTATATGCTTG
>DYSM01000276.1 GCA_020718265.1 Draconibacterium orientale
TAAAGCTATAATTTACACATATTCAATTATTTATACGTTTTCTTACAAACACTAGATATGTTTGCCCGTGCGCGTGCGCCATACGGAATCGTATCCCGAAACCACGCTTTGCATTTCTATTGTTTCTCGAAATCGGCGACGGTCTGCCGGATTAGCGTAACCGATTGCAACATTCCAATTTATTAGGTCATACAAATTGTCGTATTCCAACATTTTGAGCAACGACGGATTTGCCATGTAAATTTGTCCTTTGGGGTCAGTGCAATAATAGCCGATAGTAGCATTCTCAAACACGGAACGAAAACGCAATTCGCTTTGCGCCAAGCGATGTTCTGCAGTTTTACGTCTGGAAATATCTAAAATATAGCCGTAAAAATGCGATGCCATTCCGTTTTCGTCGTAAATAACGGTTGTAAAATCATACACCCAATGTAAATTTCCGCTCGAATCGAAGATTCTGTAATCCGGATGTTCAAAATGTTGTATCTGTTCCGTTGCGGCGTTGCCGACTTCACTTGATACGCGTGCTAAGTCTTCATTGTAAATAATTTCGGCATATTTAACTTTGCCTGACATGAAATCGCTTACCGTATAACCCAAAATATGCTCCACATTCGGCGACACGTATTCAACTGTCCAGTCCGGATTGTTAAGCCAACGAAAAATGACAGTATTTCCGTTTACAAATAGATTTGTTAGCTGAGAATTTCGTTTTTCGAGTTCCAAAATTCGGTCTTTTAAGAGCTGAATTTCAATATTGCATAACTGTTCGATAGATTTCATGGACAATACTGTTGTAGTTAAAGGTCAAAAGTATATTTTTGCAGAATATAAACCAAACAGATGTCGCCCGAACTTTTTAGTTTTGTATTATTTGCCTATTTCGGCATGTTACTTTTTATCTCGTATCTCACATCGCGTAAGCGTGATACGGCTACGTTTTTCACGGCAAACCGCAATTCGCCTTGGTATTTGGTTGCTGTGGGTATGATTGGTTCGTCCATTTCCGGCGTAACGTTTATTTCTATTCCGGGCGAAGTCGGGGTATCAAATTTTTCTTATTTTCAAATTGTTATCGGATATTTGCTCGGCTATGCCGTTATTGCATTCGTGCTTATGCCCGTGTATTATCGCATGAACTTAGTTTCTATTTACCAATACCTCGAAGCGCGATTCGGAAATCATGCCTATCGTACGGGAACGTCGTTTTTCTTTCTGTCTCGCGTGATAGGCACATCGTTTCGCTTGTTTTTGGTAGCGGAAGTGTTGCAAATTGGGATTTTTGATTATCTCGGTGTGCCGTTTGTGGTTACAGTAAGCGTTACGCTATTGCTTATTTGGCTTTACACACGCAAAGCCGGAGTTAAGACAATTATTTGGACAGATACCGTTCAAACGTTTTTTCTGATTTCGGCTGTGGTGGCAAGTATCGTTGTAATTTCGTCTAAACTCAATATTAGTTTCGATAATATTCTCACAACTATTTCCGATGACCCACATTCGCAAATTTTCGATTGGAATCCGAAGTCCGGAAGCTTTTTTGTAAAACATTTTTTTGCCGGTGCGTTCATTGCCATAGTCATGACGGGGCTTGACCAAGAAATGATGCAAAAAAATCTCACCTGCAAAACCCTCCGAGATGCGCAAAAGAATATGGTATCCATGAGCCTGTCGCTTATTCCGGTCAATTTGTTGTTTTTGTCCGTCGGTGTGTTGCTTTACCAATATACACAACCGCTTTTCGATGCGGTGAATCACATTCCGAACCTTGCGCCCGCCGAATACGCCGCGTATTTTACCGAACACAAAGATTTGTTTGAGCAATTCGCATCTCTACGCGGCAAAACTCGTACCGATGAACTGTTTCCAACCTTGGCACTCAACAATTTCGGAACATTTGCAGGCATTGCTTTCATTTTGGGCATCACCGCCGCCGCATTCGCAAGTGCCGACGCCGCACTCACGGGTTTAACGACCGCATTTGCCGTCGATTTCCTCCGGGTGGACATTCACGACAAATCCGGACGCACGGTGCGCATGAAAAATTATATCCACGTCGGCTTTTCCGTCGTTACAATATTGGTAATCTTAATGTTTCACTACCTGAACGACGACAGCGTGGTCAATGCCATCTTCAAAGCCGCCGGATACACCTACGGACCTTTGTTGGGTATGTATGCCTTCGGTTTGCTCACAAAATTAAACACCAACGACAAAGCCGTGCCATACATCGCCATAGCTTCGCCTGTAATTTGTTTTTTTGTAAATAAATTTTCCGCCGAACTCCTGTGGGGCTACAAATTCGGATTTGAAATACTCATTCTCAACGGCTTACTTACATTTCTCGGAATGTTATTTTTTGCAAAACGAAAAAAAAACGAGGCACTTTTGTAATAATTCTCGAAGAAATTGTCAAAATTTAAAAATCACCTTACAACACAAATTTCTGTTCTAAACTAAAAAGCACTATTTTTACCACGAAATCTCATTTAGCAAAATGGAAAAATTCGATTTATTGGTTATCGGCAGCGGCGCAGCAGGTTTTTCGGCGGCAATGCGCGCAATAGATTTTGGCAAAGCAGTTTGCATTGTAGAACATTCCGAAATCGGCGGTGCCGGTATCATGAAAGGTGCGCTAACGTCGAAAACGTTGTGGGAATTATCGGCAGATTATTCCGTAGCACAACGCACGGACAGAGGTTACAGAACATCGGGTTTAAGTGTTGATTATCAAAAAGTTAAAAACACTGTCATCCATGCGGCAAAAGAAAAACAATATCAAATTTTATCGCAAATTGAAACGTTTTCCAAAGCAAAAAACAGGCACGGCTCGCTGACTTTGAAACGCGGTCATGCGCGCTTTTTAGACAGAAACACGGTAGAATTGACGGACACAAGCGGACACACAGAACACATTGAGTCCGAATATTTTGTAATCGCAACAGGTTCGCGTCCGCGCCGACATCCGGATTTTGAAACGGACGGCATACGGATTTTCGATTCCGATTCGATTCTGAATTTGGAAAGATTTCCGAAAAGTATGGTCATTATCGGCTCCGGAATTATCGGCTGCGAATTTGCAACCATATTTTCCAATTTCGGACAAACAGAAGTCCACCTACTCGACCGCTCCAATAAAGTAATTCCGTATGAAGACGACGATTTGAGCAAATTTGTGTCCGACAATTTAGAACGAAACGGCGTTAAAATCCACCATGAAGCCACTTTGCGCGCCCTGCGAAAATTCGAAGACCGCTTGGAAATTGTTTTGGATTACGACGGCGGACACAGCCGTGTGATTGAAGTAGAAACCGCGCTTGTCGCTATCGGTCGCGTGCCGAATACCGACAATTTAGGTTTGGAAAACATCGGATTTTCGCCCAACAAACACGGCGTACTTGGCATGAACGACTTTTGCGAACTCGACGGCATCGGCAAATGCAACATATACGCCGCCGGCGACATCACGGGGCACGGACAACTTTACAACATCGCCCAACTGCAAGGCAGATACATTGCCGAAACCATTTTTGGCGAAGTTAAAAATCCGATAAGTTACGAAAATATGTCCACACTCATGTTTTTCAAACCGGAAGTGGCGGCTGTGGGTTTCAACGAAAAACAATTGCAACAACGCAGCATTCCGTATCGCGCGGCGTATTATTCCAATATTTTGGTAGCCAGAAATATAGCAATGCGTAACACGCGCGGATTTGTCAAAATTATGGTCAGTGCCGACGGCAAAAACCGCATTCTCGGAATGCGCGCCGCCGGACCGCAAGCCTCAGCGTTTATTGTTTCTGTGGCTCACTTAATTAACGAAGACGACGGTTTGAATCAAGTTTACAAAACCGTTCACCCCCACCCCGGCGTGTCTGAAGGTTTGGAAGAATGTTTGCGCCTGTTCGAGCACAGCTCCGTGTTCAAACCCGAAGCTTTCCCGGATTATATCAAGTTTTACGAATGGAAACCGAAATTAGACAACAGATAAGAGATTTCAGATAACAGATTTGAGGCATCAGAAATAAAATATAAATTTTCAAATCATCTCATTTTCAAATTATTAAATGTCTTCTCAAACAAAAAA
>DYSM01000277.1 GCA_020718265.1 Draconibacterium orientale
GCTAAAATAAAACAGGCTTTTTAGACCGGACTCAACACTGTTTAATAAATTCGTGTTTTCTCAAACTTTTAAGCCGATAATTAAAATGTCGTCAATTTGAATGTGTTCTCCTTTCCATTTGTGGAACATGGATTCGACAATATAACGTTGGTCTTCCATTTTCAGGTTTCTAATCTCGAAAAGCAATTCTTGCAAACGTGCCTTGCTAAATTTCCGTTTTGTAGATTCGCTGAATTGATCCACATAACCATCGGAAAACAAGTAAATTAAGTCGTTTTTTTGAAGTTGAACCTCATTTGTGGTAAAGTTCTTTTTGGCATCGCGGTGGTAACCTACGGGCATTCGGTCGGGTTTTATTTGTTCGAGCACACCGTTCCGCATGTGGAAAATGAGATTGTTTGCACCGGCAAATTCCATTTTTAAAGTTGTTGTATTTATTTTCACAAATGCGATATCCATGCCGTCTTTTGCATCGGAATTTTTGCTTTGGTTTAAAGATTTTATGACTTTATCGCGCAGTTTATCAAGTATTTCGCCGGCACGAATTGTTTTTTCGCTCACAATTTCGTTGAGGAACGAAATGCCCAGCATACTTAGGAAACCGCCCGGAACGCCGTGTCCCGTGCAATCGGCTGCGGCAATAAAGATTTCGTCTTCAATTTTATCGAACCAATAAAAATCGCCACTGACAATGTCCCGCGGGTTGAAATAAATAAATGCGCCTGCCAAATGTTTTGTCAAAATATCAATCGACGGTAAAACAGCACTTTGGATGCGTGAGGCGTAACGAATGCTGTCTGTTATTTCTTCGTTTTGTTTTGTAATTTGTTTGTTTTGGTCGGCAATTTGTTTGTTTTGGTCGAGAATTTCGTCGTTTTGTTCCTGAATTTTCTGAGTTCGGCGCAAAACTTCGGCTTCCAATTCTTCGTTAAGGCGTTGCATCCGTCTGTTTTTTCTGCGATTGAGCATCATGGCTATCACGCCGCCGAGTGCCGCGCCGACGATTCCGACTAAAACCCAGAAAATGGCAGAGTACCAAAACGGTGCATTAATTTCAACCTTAACAATTTTGGATTCGCTTTCTTCGTTGAGACTATTTTTTGCAAAAATCCGAATTTCGTGCGAACCGTAAGATAACTCAGGCAAAACGAGGATGTTGCCGTGAATTTCCGTTGTCCCGGTTTCACTGTCGAGCACATAAAAATATTTCACGCCGGACTGCTTCAAGAATGACGGAGCAGAGAGTTTTACCGATAATTTGTTGTAATTATAAGGTAAAGCTATCGTTTCGCCGTTTTGGTAAGCCATACTTACGGAATCGCCTTGCGTTATGCCTTCAATTTGCAAACGCAAGTTATTTGGCACGATGCGTTCGGTTTTTTCAGTGCGCAAAATTTGGTTTGATTTGGAAACAGACCATATTGCATCATCCATAAAGAAAACGGACAGAAATTCCGTGCTGAGATTCAAATATTTCAGATTTTTCTCATACAATTCGCAGCCGAAAGATGCACGAATTTCACTTTGTTCGGAGATAATTGCAGCATTTTCAGTCGGAAAATTGAACCGCGATTTGTAAGAGATTACATCTTTAAAAAGTTCAGCAGGCTCCATGCTTCCGGATGCCGCTTTGAATTCAAAAACAATTTCGTCGGTAAAAAAATAAGGTTGCTTATCTATAACGTGAACCAAAACAGCTTCCGGAAATTCCGTCTTCAACTCGAACGTTTTGAGGTCAGTTCCGCCGTCCAAGATACTGAACGCCGCGTTTTGTCCGCCTGCCCAAAGTTTTCCGTTTAATTCTGCAAGAGAATAAACAACTGAGCCTTTGGTTTTGGAATACGTTGTAAGAGTTAATTTCTTTGAGTTTTCAACCGTATAAATTCCGTCTGATGTAGCTACGAAAATATGTTTCTTGCCTTGACAGATGTCGTGAACCGTTAAATCTGAAACTTTTGTAGCCTTAAAATCGACAATTTGAAACAAACCGCCGTTTGAAGTAGCGAACAAGCCTGCCGAAGTGTTTACGAGCTTTACGGTTTTGGAGTTCAAGCCTTCAATTTTCTTGAACGCAAATTTTACCGATTGCAATTCATACTCGCGTCGCACGTCTTTCTTTGGCGTTTTTCGTTTTGTATAACCTTTTTTGGGTTCATTTACAATAGGTTCCGTAACTGTGGTTGTTGTATTTTTTACTTCAGGCGTTGTGGTACCCGGTTCGGTTTTCGGAGGCGTATTTGTTTCGGGTTCGGTTGTTTTATCGTCCGATTTTTTATCTTTTTTTCGGTTTTTCCATTTGTCTCGCCAACGTTCAATAACGCCGCCGTCTGTCTCTTCTTCCGTGTTTGCTTCGGTTTCTGTTTTGTCGGGGGTAATTACAGGTGTAATAACCTCATTATCAGTGTTCGGTGTATTATTCTGTGTTTGTTTTTGATTTTCGCTGCGTTCAACAAGTTCTTGAATTTCATCAATATCTTTGATTTCGGAAAGATAATACACACCTTCGCCGGTTGCGGCATAGAACACGTTATCAGCAATTTGCAACGAGTTTATTCTGCCTTCGATGCCGGGATAGTGCGTAAAATCGCGCACGGGCAACAGCATATCCGCGCGGCTGAGTCCGTAAGCGTGCGAAATCCACAAACCTCCCTTGCTGTCAGTTCCGAGCGCAAAAATTTCGTCGTCGGGCAAGCCTGTTCTGTAGTTTATGGTGTGATTCGTTTTGCCGGTTTCTTTGTCCAAAACCAGAACGCCGCCGTTTAGTGTGCTAACTGCAAACTGTTTATTATCAATACGATATATTCCAGTAATCAAACTTTCATCAAAATATTTTTGAGATTCTACAATAAATTCAGTCGTCGATTGTTTTTCAATTTTATAGAATTTATTTTCCGAAGAAATCGCTATTGTTAAATCGCCGAAAACGACAAAGCTTCGTATCGTTTTATCTGCCAAAATGTTATCTAAAAAAGGAAATACATCGGCAGGCGTTTTCGGGTTTAAAAATCTGCCTTCGGATTTTACAATAAGTTTCTTATCCACAAAAAGCCAAGAATCGTAACTCGATTTTCCGGCGCTGTAGGTTGTGGGCGCGCTTTCGTCGGGTTCGAGTGTTGTGATGCGTTGTTCTCCGATGAAACAAATTTTCTCGTCTGTAAAAACAATATCGGAATACGCAACAGAATCGGCTGCGGCAGCCAAAGCTTTGTATGTGTAAAGTCCGTCGGATTGTTTGGTAAGTTTGCCAAAGCCGTTTTCACATGCTACATAAATTTTTCCGGTCGTGGGATGCACCGCAATTTTGTATGGAATCGCAGGCAAAGGAAGGAAATTCTCTGTTGTGCCGTCGAAGCTGATAATTCCGCGCCGAGTGGCGAAAAGCATGGTTTCCGTTGAGTCTTGTGCAATTGCCCAAATTTGCAAATGCGCAAAATCGCGGAAATAGAAGTCGGACAAATATAAATTTCCTTCCGGAATTTCGGCAACCGGTTCCGATGATTTGACTTTCGGTTTGGCATCGGAAATTCGAGTAATGGAGTCGGTGATGCCGAGTAAGACAACGGAAAAAAATAGTAAAACAGTGCTAATGAGTGCTATATACGAATTTCTTTTCAATTTCATCGTGCTTGAAGCGTTTGACTTTTTGACCTGAATGTAGCTATTTTCTACTTGGCAAAATTCGTTCCGAAATTACGCTTTTTTTTAAGATTTCACTAATTTGCAGGAATTTTAATATCATCATTTCAGTAATTGTTGTAAAAGTTTCTTTACTTTGAAGTTTAACCTGTACATTTAACCTGTTGTGCTTTTTTCTAATAAACTATAAGCCTACTCCGAAAAGTGTTTTCAACCGCTAAGCTGTTTTATAAACGTCTGACTATCAGCATCTTGTTTTTTTTTTAAAATAACAGCCAAGCAGCTTATCGGAGTGGTCTCGATTATAATTTTCGAGGCGATGTTCTTTTTTTACTAAAAAATATTGAGTCCGGTCTAACAATACTTCGTTAGATTTTAGAATTTAGAATTTAGAGGTTAGATATTAGACTCAAATCGCTTAATTCCAATTAGTTACAATCATACTCTTAT
>DYSM01000278.1 GCA_020718265.1 Draconibacterium orientale
TAATTAAGGTGATAATTCATGGAATTTGAACAATTGAAGCTCGAAAATCAAATTTGTTTTCCGCTTTATGCAGCTTCTCGCTTGATTACCAAAGAGTATCAACCGTATTTGGACGAACTTCATATCACGTATCCGCAATATTTGGTGCTTTTGGTTTTGTGGGAAACAGACAAAATTTCGGTAAACGAGATTGCGCACCGTTTGTTGTTGAATACCAACACGATAACGCCTTTGCTCAAACGCATGGAAGCCGATGGAATTTTGCAACGAACACGTTCCGACGAAGACGAACGGAAAGTAATTATTCAACTGACTGTCAAAGGCTTAGATATGAAATTGTCTGCTTCGGAAATCCCTGCGAAATTAACCTCCGGAATAAAACCGGAGGAATTTTCACTCGAAGAACTTGTTGCTCTAAAAGGAAGTTTAGAAAAAATTATCAAAATTTTAACAGAAAAATAAGTTTGTATTAGAACAAATCGTTCACCGAAAAGCCGTTTTTAAGCAATTTATCAGAACTTAAAATTTCAGTTAATTTACTGTCATCGAACAGTTTAAGTTTAGAATTTGCTTCAAAAACAGTTAAATTTTCCGATTTCATTAATTTTGCGATTTCGGAACTTTTTACATAGCCGATATACGGATTCAGTGCCGCCGTTATAGCCGGACTTCGATAGAGATTTTCGCGCGCAGTTTCGACATTAACTTGCAGTCCTTCAATGAGATTCGCAGAAATAGTTTCATCGGCGGCAATGAGTAGTTTTAAACTTTCAATCATTGCGTGCCCAATTTGCGGCAAATAGGCGTTTAGTTCAAAATTTCCGGCTCCGGCGAGCGAGGCAATGAGCGCGTCGTTTGCATATACTTTTCGCGCTGCGCTTACGGCAAATTCAACAATCACCGGATTCACTTTGCCCGGCATTATGGAGCTTCCGGTTTGTTTATCAGGCAGTTTCAATTCCGGATTTTGATTTAAGCCCGAAGCCAAAAGGCGCAAATCGGACACCATTTTTTCCAAATTAACTGCGTGAGATTTCAATATTCCGTGAATTTCCACATAAGAATCCAAATTTGACGTTGTATCGGGCAAATTTTCGCTTGCTGTAATTGGTAACTTTGTGATTTGCTGCAACTTGCGCGGAGCTTCCATCACCACAAAACGCGGCGCAGACACGGACGTTCCGACGGCACTTCCGCCCAAATTTACAACTTTTATCCGCTCGAAACATTTGGAAATGCGCCACCAATCGCGCGATAAAGCTTCGTTGTAACTGCCGAATAATTTGCCAAACGACGTTGGCACAGCTTGTTGCAACTGCGTGTATGCAATGCGCAACGCATCTCGATACTTGCGTTCAAGAGCTTCGGTTTTGAAACGCAGCGCGTTGATTTTTTCTTCCAAAGTTTCCAAAAGTCGCATAACCGCGACAGTCAATGCCGTGGGAATCACATCGTTAGTAGATTGAAACACGTTTGCATGTTCAAACGGATTGACAATTTCGTAACTTCCGAGCGATTTTCCAAGTTTTGATAAACAGACATTTGAAATTATCTCATTGATATTCATGTTTATAGCCGTACCTGCGCCACCCTGAACCGCCGGCACGATGAAATGTTCAAAATAGTTTCCTTCTGAAATTTCTTCTGAGGTTTGGATTAAAAGATTTAAAACAGAATCATTAATATGCGGAATTGCAAAGTGTTTATCGGGAAAATTTTTCTTAACGGCAGAACTAAAATCTCTGTAAGTCAAATACATTGAGAGCTTTACAGTTCCGACAGATTTATACCATTCTATAAAAAAAGGTGTTCGGTCGGGAAAATTTTCGCGCGCGCGCCACGCATGAATGCCGTAAAGTGCATCATCGGGAATTTGTACCGAGCCTAAAAAATCTGTTTCTGTGCGCATTGTTGAAATTTTGCCGTAAATTTATAACTTTGCTGCGGTTCTTTTTGTATAAATTTTTAATTATGAAGAAAATACTTTTTTTACTTCCGTTTATTCTTACACTTTCGTCCTGTTTTCTGTCGAAACAAAATACAGAAACGGTTTATTTAGAAGAAGTTACGGCTTCGGCTGACGATTCGGAACTTTCATATCAGGGCAGTCGTACGATGCTTTGCGATTTGGTTCATACGGAATTGGATTTGAAATTCAATTTCTTGGAAAAAACAGCAACCGGCAAGGCTTTGCTAAGTTTGAAACCGCATTTTTATCCGCAAGATTCCGTTCAAATTGACGCGCGCGGATTTGAAATTCGGAAAATTGCTTTGGTTTCCAACAATTCTAAAATTCCGTTGAAATATTCTTACAACAATCTTATTATCAGCATAAAACTTGATAAATTTTACTCGAGAAAAGATACTTTCAAACTTGCAATTGATTACACAGCTTTTCCTGACCGTTTGCCCGAGGGCGGTTCGTGGGCAATTAAATCCGACAAAGGTTTGTATTTTATTGATAATGAATCGAATAATCCGCAATTTTGGACACAAGGCGAAACGCAATCGAATTCTGCTTGGTTTCCGACCATCGATGCGCCAAACCAAAAAACAACGCAGGACATTTCGCTGACTGTGCCCAAAGATTTTAAAACACTTTCCAACGGAATTTTAATCAAATCAATTGAAAATGAAGATGGTACACGCACCGACCGTTGGGTTCAAACTAAACCGCACGCGCCGTATTTGGTGATGATTGCCGCAGGACGTTACGAAATCTTGGAAAATTCGTGGAACGACTTGGCAGTCAATGTGTATGCCGAACCGAGCCAGACAAAAAAAGCTAAACATTTGTTTGAAAAGACAGACAAAATGCTGTCGTTTTATTCAGAAAAATTAAATTACGAGTTTGCTTGGGATAAATACAGCCAAATCATTGTGCGACAATTTGTTTCGGGTGCAATGGAAAACACGTCGGCTACAGTTTTCGGCAATTATGTGTTGAATTATGACAATGAAACCGAACGGCGCGAATACGAAACTGTAGTGGCGCACGAACTTTCGCATCATTGGTTCGGCGATTTGGTTACGTGCGAATCGTGGGCGAATCTGCCTCTGAATGAGTCATTTGCAACGTATTTTGAATATTTGTGGATTGAACACGAATATGGCAGAGCCGAAGCAGATGCGCATCTGAAATCGGACTACAACTCTTACATGTTTGAATATATTTTCAAGAACGAAGACCTTATTCGCTTTTACCACAAACACCGCGACGACATGTTCGACGGACATTCTTATCAAAAAGGCAGTTTGATTTTACATTATTTGCGCAAAATTGTAGGCGACGAGGCGTTTTGGAAATCGCTCGAACTGTATTTGAAACGAAACGAATTCAAATCCGTTGAAATTCACGACTTACGACTTGCCTTTGAGGAAGTTACAGGACAAGATTTGAATTGGTTTTTCAATGAATTTTTTCTGAATAAAGGATTTCCGGAACTAACTGTTACAACCGAACAAATTACTGAAAATAAAGTATTTAGAGTTTCAATTTCACAAACCCAAGATATTAAAAAAGCTCCTTTATACCGTTTACCGTTATATGTTGATTTCTATTTTGAAGATACCGTTTTAAGACGTGAAATCGTTGTAAATCAACGCGAACAGCATTTCTATTTTAAATTTGACAAAAAACCTCTGCTTACAATTGTGGATGCCGAAAACGCACTTCCCGGGAAAATTCGACATTTAAAGACATTAGAGCAGTATCTCGTTCAGGGACAACGTTCTACGCTTTACCGAGATGTTACCGAAGTTTTGGATGTTTTGAAAACACAAGCCCCAAGCGATGAAATTAATACGGTGTATATCAAAATCTTAGAACATCCTTACGCGCCTTTACGCAAACGAGCCTTAGCACAGCTGAAAGTGAAACCGACAGACAAAATCTATGCACAATATAAAAGTAAATTGGAGTCAATAATTGAAACCGACCAAGATTCGGAAATTCGAGCACTTGCAAAATCAAAATTAATGAAATAAAAAAAACTCAACTTTACGATTTTTACAGCCCAAAATTGTTTATTTTTGCATAAACCAAAGATTGCCAAACCATGTATTTAGCACCGCTTAATTAC
>DYSM01000279.1 GCA_020718265.1 Draconibacterium orientale
ACTCCGATTGCGATACTAACCAAGATAAATATAACTTGAGTTGCAAAACTTACCGTGTGATTTAGTGTAGAAGCGTAGTTTTCGGCATCCGCGCTGCCTGAAAGAGTGATTACGCCGAGTATAAATTTGTATATAAATACGCCGGGAATCATGGGAATAACTGCAGGTATTGAAAAAATGAGCGGCGGCGCGTTTCTGTTCAGCGCGGCTACAATACTTAGTAAACCTACGGATGTTGCGCCGAGTAATGTGCCCGTGATAATTGTTAGTCCGTACCGCATAGCAATGAGTTTAAGCGTTCCTCCGACTGCACCTAATATCCATATAATCAATAGAGTTCGGGTCGGAACATTAAATAAAACGGCGAACCCTAATGCACCGAAGCCAAACCAAATGCTTTTTTCTAAAATATCAATCCAATCCATGTTAAAACCCAAAAATTATCGTAGAAAGAAACATTCCAAACGAAATTGAAAAACCGATAATCATGCCGTGAACGCCTCGTGCAAAACCTGTAAGTATGTTTCCGTCAAGCAAATCGCTTACGGCATTAATAAGTGGAACGCCCGGTATCAAAAATAAAACCGAAGCAGCAAAGGCATGTTCTATATGCTCGAATGGGAAAATTCGCCCGGTCATTCCGGCAATGAACGATGATACAAATGCGGCAAAGAACACACTGAAATAAAGCATCGAACCCCGTTTCGTGAGTTCTTGACGCACAAAAAGTCCGACAAAAGTTGCAACAAACGCAACACCCATCTCGAAAATTCCACCGTCGAAAATTCGGCAAAAGGATGCTCCTGCAAGAGCAACTAAGGAAAGCGTAACAATTCTCGGATAATGTTCCAGCTTTCCGATGCGTATAAGTTCCTCATTGATATGGTTTATTGACAGTTTCTTATCTTCTACACTCCAACTTAACCTGCTGATTGCCGAAACAATTCTGAAATTTACAATCGGCGGCATTGTACGTCTAAGGCTGTTGTAGATATTTTCTTCTCCTCCTTTGTTAAGAGATAGGGTCAGTGCTGTATTTAGGATAAGCAAATTCGATTGATATCCAAAGGCTTCTGAAATTCGTGAAACCGTTAAACGCACACGGTTTGAACTCGCACCGTTGTTCATAAGAAAAGCCGCGACGTCAAGCAGCGTTTCACCAAGTTCTTTTACATCCGTAATTTCTGTTGTGCACATATTGAAACTGAAAAACGATGCAAAATTACAATTGTTTTCGTATTCAGCCTAAAATTGCACATGTTATAAACAACAAAAGCCCTCGACTCGAGAGCTTTTGTTGTTATAGAAATATGGTATTATTAGAAATTCTTGGAGTCCCAGTCCATTGCATCGCTGCCCATGAACGAGCGCACGCAACGGAAACCGACATAAGATTTTGCGGTATCTTGATATTCATAAGTGCGAACACCGCATTGAAGATATGCTGCAACATCTTTCCAAGAACCGCCGCGAACAACTTTACGTTTCAAAGCCGGCGGATCTGAAGCCAATGCGTTGTAGCGATAATCGGGGTTCAAGTCGTGCGTGAAACTGTATGCCGACTCATCGAAAGCGTCCGAAGTCCATTCGGCAACATTACCTGCCATGTCATACAAACCGAATTCGTTCGGAGCATAGCGCATCACTTGCAGCGTACGGTTTCCGCCGTCGTCGCCATAATTACCACGCAAGGGTTTGAAGTTTGCAATAAAGCAGCCGTTTACGTTACGTGTGTAAGGTCCGCCCCACGGATACATAGATAAATCTAAGCCGCCGCGCGATGCATATTCCCATTCGGCTTCGGTGGGAAGTCGATAATCCTGGAAAATAGGTTCTTTCAATTTGCTTTGGAACTCGCGCATGAGTTGCGTTCTCCAGATTGTAAACGCATTAGCTTGCAACCAATTTACGCCTACAACCGGATAATCGTTATATGCAACGTGCCAGAAATAACTGCGCGCAAGCGGTTCGTTGAATGAGTATGTATAGTCGGACATCCAAACCATGGTGTCGGGATATACATTTATTTTGCCGTGCATGATGAACGATGAACGGTCTTTTATCGGCACAATTTCGCCACGCTCGTTTACAACGTTTCCGCGGTATTCTCCGCCTGTAAAATCATCGTTAAAATCGTATCGATTTGCACGTTTAGCCGCTTGTTTCAAGTCCACCCACTCGTATTGATAAACGAGTTTGCGTGCATCAAGTCCTTTTTGTTTGTAAAAGCGTTCTTCTTTTTTCAAAAACAATTCATTTAGCGCGGCTTGATATTCCTCTTCGGCTCTGTCCCACTCCACCGGAATATCCCAATTCAGATAGCACGTATTTGCATCTTCGTGGTCATATTCAGGGTCGGTTGCGGTTTTCGCGTCCACGTCAATATCTGCTTTGTATTCCGCAAAATCGGCAGCAATGAGCAAGCGTTTTGCCAAAGAGTCGCGCACCCAGAATACAAATTGTTTGTATTCACTGTTTGTGATTTCGGTTTCATCCATCCAGAACGGGTCGATAGAAACTGTTTTTGATTGCGCGTTGTATGCGAAGGGTAAATCTTGGTCATTGATACCCATGTTGTAGCTTCCCTGCGGAATGAAAACCATTCCGTATGGGTCGGGTTCATACCAATCTTCGCTGGAGCCGACACCAATCAGCTCGCCTTGAGGTCCTGATTCGCCGCAACCTGCGAAAACTATTGCAGCCAGAAATACACCGAGATAACTTAACTTTCTCATAATACCAAAATAATTATTGCAGTTTAGATACCAAATCTATATCTATAAATATCTTACGTCTTTATATTTGTAATTCTTCGGCGGTTTGTATAAATCCAAACAGTAGCCGACATAAATTTCGTGTGTACCTTTATTTACCGTTACCAAGCGCGACACTGACAGTTCGTAAGCATAGCTCACTAATAAGTCCGGCATGGCTTCGATGCCTATCATTCCGACAATGGCATCTTGGTTTCTGTATGTAACGCCCACACTTATTTTTTTATTGTATTGTGCGGTTAAATTCCCGCTGTATTGTGTTTTTGTGCCGTCCGATTTTATGAAAACCGATGGTTTCAGTTCTATCGGCGAGTTAAACAATCGCAAACTATATCCTGCGCTTGCATAATAATGATGCCGCAAAAATGATGCCGCAGAATCCGAATAGTTAATTTTTGGGTTATGAATGTGCGAAACAGACAAGCCCAAATAGTATTTGTGTGTTTTTTTCAAAAAAACACCGGCTCCTAAATCAAAGAACATTTTGCGGGCGGGGCTTTGCGGTATGAGTGCATCTCCGTCAATTCCGTCCGGTGCTTGCCATGCACCTTCCAATGCGCGATTCATAAAACCGGGGTCAATACCGATACCTAACGTTCCTAAAGCTGTTTGCTTGTGATACGAATAGGCGAGTTTCGCTCTGAAATCGCTGTAATATCCCAAACGGTCATCGGTTATGGACAAGCCAAGACCGCCCTTGAGCTTTTTTACTTCCGTATGTACGCTTGCAAGTGTTGTTCGGGGCGCACCTTCAAACCCTATCCACGTATTTCGGTTTATAATGTCAGCGCAAATTCGACCATTTGTCATGCCGGCACTTCCGGGGTTTGTATAAACATGGTTGTACATGTCGTGGACAAACTGAGGATCTTCCTGTGCCTGAGCCCTGACAATACTTATCGCAATTAAGAAAACACTTACAATTATGTTTCGCATTCGGAGTATATCTCAATGGGCAAAATAAACTATTTTTTTTGAAAAAAACATCACTTTCATTAAATTTATTGTAAAATTTTGTAATTCTTTTTCCTAAGGTGCTGAAAAATCTATGTTTTTGGACAGAAATGATTTTGAAAAAATACGATTAAAATGATTTTAATTATCTGAAATTCGTTGCAGAATGTTATGTTTCTTTAATTTTATCTGTAAAAAAAATTAGTGAATGCGAAATTATGGCGATACTTTTGATTGGGTTCTGAACGTTTTTCGCTGTCATGTGCGGAATAAAAAAGAACAATAAGTCAAATTGAAATTCCAATGAAGAGTCCGGTCTAAAAAGCCTGTTTTATTTTAGCTAAACAA
>DYSM01000280.1 GCA_020718265.1 Draconibacterium orientale
TAATAAATTGTATAATTTCCTAAAGATAAGAGAACTAACTCATTTTCAAATTTTCAAATTAACACATTTTCAGTATAATCACTGTTTTTCGTAAATTTGAAATGTTGTATGTATCTCTGCTCTTGTGAATTCGGAGTCGATGAGTTTGAATTTTGAAAAATTTATTTTAGGTAAAAATGTATCGCCTTCAAAGTTTTTATGAACTTTTGTGAGATAAATTTTTGTAATAAACGGTAAAAACAGCGTATAAATTTCAGCACCGCCGGCAATAAATATTTCGGTTTCCTCTTCGCAAATTGCAATAGCTTCCGGCGCAGAATGCACGACCTCAGCACCTTGAAATTCAATAGTTTGGCGTGAAATAATGATGTTTCGGCGGTTCGGAAGCGGACGAATCGGCAAGTTTTCATACGTTTTTCGCCCCATAATCACGGCGTGTCCGGATGTGAGGCGTTTGAAACGCTTCAAATCCTCCGGAATGTGCCAAATCATTCGGTTTTCGTGTCCGATAACGCCATTGTCGGCGACTGCTGCGATGAGCGAAATGTGCATGCTTTTTTTTCTTCAAAAATAAAAAAAAATTAATCCGAAGGTAATAAATTTTAGTTCAACCTAAATTTTTCTTTGACAGAGTCCACAACATAATACATCATCGGCACCAGAAACACTGTGATAATGAGCGATGAAAGTAAGCCGCCGATGATTACCCATGCCAAACCGTTTTTCCATTCGCTTGCCGTGCCGGTAGCCATTGCGATGGGCAACATGCCGATAGCCATTGCGAGCGTGGTCATCAAAATCGGACGCATACGTTCGGTGCCGGCAATGATAAGTGCCTCCTTAAAATGTTTGCCTTCGGCTTTGAGTTGGTTTGTGAAATCCACAATCAGAATCGCATTTTTCGTAACCAAACCCATGAGCATAATTAACCCTAATTGCGCAAAAAGTGTGAGGTCGTTCAAAGATAAATTCAAGGCTAACAATGCCCCGATAACTGCAGACGGCATACCGAACAAGGCAACAAACGGATATATGTAACTGTCGTATAAAGCTATCATTATCAAATAGATAAGTATGAACGAAATAAGCAAAACCGAGCCGAGCGCGCCGAAACTTTCGTTCTGCGTTTTAATATCCGCACCCCACGTCATTTTGATACCGTCTGGCAGCGGTTGCGTTGATAGATAGCTGATTACATCGTCCGCCAGCGTGCCGGAGGGTCTGCCGAAGGATTCGGCGGTGATTGTAACGGAAGTTTGCCTGTCGAGGCGTTCGAGCATGGAGGGCGAATTGTTCGGAACGATGTTTGCAAATTGCGACATTTCAATGGCTTGCCCCATCGGGTTTACGATTGTGAGGCGTTTTACATCATCATACGTTTGGCGATTAAAATCATCAAGGCGAATATTTACGGGGTATTCCGTGCCGTTTTCGGTGAGTTTTGCATCGGTATTTCCGGCAAAAGAGGTGCGCAAATTTTGTCCCACGTAAGCGGTTGTCAATCCGAGGCGTTGCATTTTATCTTTGTCCGGCACAACAATAAATTCCGATGCGCCGTCTTCAACGGAAAGTTTCACGTTGTCGGCACCGGGCACAAGTTCGATTGCCGCTTCCAAATTTTTTGCCGCGTTCAAAACCTCGTCTAACCCGTTGCCGCTGAGGGTAATTTTTATCGGGGCTGATTTTGGTAAAAGCCCCAGCACCGCCATCGAAACACTCACACCCGGATTTTTTTCGGTTAAATCTTTTCGCAAAAATTTCATAAAATCTTCGGTTTTGCGTGTGCGTTGCTCGGCGGGTTTGAGTTGTATCGTAAATTCCGATTTATTTGCCGCGCCTACGCCCAAACTGCCTATGCCCGTGCCGGGTCCGGCAACGTTGCTGAACAGCGTTGCAATTTCGGGTTGTTGTAAAATATACGTTTCAATTTTTTGTGAAATCAGATTATTTTCTTGCACGGTAATGGTTTTGTCAAATTCCAAATTGAGTCGAAATTTGCCTTGGTCGCCTGTGGACATCATTTCTTTTCCGATAATGCCTTGTTTCATAACTGCTAATGTCATAACGAATAACAGAAGCACAACGCCGGTAAAAATCAGTTTATGGCTAAGCACCCACGCCAATTTTTTGCCGTACCATGCAATAAAATTTTGGAGTTGATGTTCAAACCACAATAAAAATCGGTTCATCGGATTGGTGGGACGCAAATCTTCTTTTTTACCGATACGCGAAGCAAGCCATGGCGTAAGCGTAAATCCGACGAGCAAACTCGTTAAGGTTGAAGTAATTACGACCACCGAAAATTGGCGAAGCATGTCGGCAACAAACACTTGCAAAAATAAAATCGGTAGGAAAACGACCACATCAACCAAAGTGATTGAAAGTGCTGAAAATCCGATTTCCATACGTCCGTCCATTGCGGCGGTGCGTTTGTCCTTGCCCATGTCCAAGTGCCGCTGGATATTTTCCAAAACCACAATGGCATCGTCCACTAAAACACCGATTATCAATGACATAGCAAGCAGTGTCATCAAATTTAAGGTGTAATCCAACATCCACATTACGGCAAAAGCGGTAACAAGAGAAGTAGGAATGGACACCAAAACAATCAGCGAATTTCTGTAACTTCTTAAAAACAAAAGCATTACAACGGAAACTAAAATCACGGCTAAAATCAAATCGTGCACAACGGAATCCACCGCCGCAATGGTGTTGTCGGTTGAATCGTCGGCAATTACGAACTTCGTCTCGGTTGCAATATTCTGATTTTCAATAGCTTTAACTTTCTCTCGCACAAGTTTTGAAACTTCAACAGCATTCGCATCGCCTTGTTTTTTGAGCAAAAGTCCGATGCCGTCCACGCCGTTGTAGCGGCTCACCGATTCCGTTTCGCTGATTCCGTCCGTTACGGTTGCTATATCTCGAACATACACAGGGCTTTGCAATGCAGGCATCGAAATTTGAACATCCGAAATTTGTTGAACGGTGTTGAATTTCCCGGTCAGGCGAACTGAGCTTAACTCGTTGTCTGTCTTTACGTTACCGGCAGGAATATCCAATCCGGAGCGCAAAATGGCATCTGTAACCTGTGAAAGCGACAATTTGTAAAGTTTCAATTTATCTTGATTGACTTTTACCTGAATTTCGCGTGCCTCGCCGCCTAAAATCGTAATTTCCGCAACGCCTTTAAGTTGTTGAATTTGAGGCAGATATTCATCTTGCATTTTTTGATAAAATTCGGTAGCCGGCAAATTACTCGTAGCACTTATGTAGATGATAGGCAAGTCGTTAGGTGAAACTTTGGTCATCACGGGGCTTGAAATTTCATCGGGCAAATCTTTGCGGATGTTATCAATGTAACGTTGCGCATCCTGCATTGCCTTGTCCACATTTGTGCCGTATTTGAGGTTGGCGATGATAACGGAGGCATTCGGCATGGACTTAGTTTCCAGATAATCAACACCTTCCAAGTTTGAGAGCGCATCTTCAATTTTGCGCGACACGGACGTTTCAACCTCTTCGGGTTCTGCTCCCGGGTAAATGGTTTTGATAACCACAACGGGCTGCGCAAAATCGGGTAACAGCTCGTAAGTCAGGTTCTTATACCCGATAATGCCGAGCAAAATAAACACGCTGAAGATGACGATAATTAAAGACGGTCGTTTTATTGCTATTTCTGTAATATTCATAATCAATTGGGAATTAGGAATTAAGAATTAAGATTTTTTTTGGATGAAACAAGTATTGATGCGAGTATTTTACATAATTCATCTGCATCGCTTATCAAACTGTCTGCTTGTTTTTCATCCAAAAAGAGCGTTTCTTTGAGTAGTTTAATCCAATATATTGTTTCACGTGCTTCCTTGTATGCTATTGAGTTTTTTGGAATAAAATCTTTTTTAGATTGCCCCCCGACAGCTTCTTCTACATTTGCACCTATTGACGTTCCGCTTCTGAGCATTTGTTTAGACAGAACAAATGCTTTCTTCTCGTCCTGTAAATATTTATAAGCATTCACGATTCTAATTGCGAATGCAAAACTCTTGGTTTGTAT
>DYSM01000281.1:0-1595 GCA_020718265.1 Draconibacterium orientale
AAATATGAAAATAAATTTAGGGAAGATTTATGGCAAAATTTGGTAAACTATTTCGGCAATTTCCGCGTACATTCTGGGTTGCCAACACGATGGAACTGTTTGAACGTTGGGCTTGGTACGGACTTTTTATGGTTTTGGCGTTGTATCTGACCGGTTCAACGGACGAAGGCGCGCTCGGTTTTACGCAGGCACAAAAAGGCACACTTATGGGCACAGTTACGGCAATTTTATATTTCTTGCCGCTGTTCACGGGCGCAATTGCCGACCGTGTGGGCTACAAAAAAGTGCTTGTCGCGGCATATCTCATTTTAAGCTCCGGCTATTTTATGATGGGCACATTTTCCTCATTTTCAGCTGTTTACTTGGCTTTTTTGTGGGTTGCGGTCGGTGCGGCGTTGTTCAAACCGGTAATTTCGGCAACGATTACAAAAACCACAACTAAAGAAACATCGTCCATCGGATTTGGAATTTTTTACATGATTGTGAACATCGGCGGCTTTGTGGGTCCGGCATTTTCGGCAAAATTGCGCGAAGATTACGGCTGGTACATTGTGTTTTGGATGGCGGCATCGGCAATTGCCGTGAACCTTATTTTGCTTCTTTTATTTTACAAAGAACCCGAACGCGAGCAATCAAAAATCAAAGTTTGGGATTCGGTAAAAACTTCTGTACTAAACATAATTTCAGCTCTGAAAGATGTCAAATTGTTGGTTTTCTTGGTCATAATGATTGGCTTTTGGACGGTTTTTAATCAACTTTACTACACGCTTCCGAATTTCATCGACCAATGGGTGGACACAAATCGACTATACCTGTTTTTATATGACATTTCGCCCGCGCTCGCAAATTTCATCGGCACAAAAAGCGGAACCGTGGCACCGGAAATGCTTTTGAATATGGATGCCGGATTGATTATTTTGCTGCAAATCATTATCTCATCGCTTGTTATGAAATTTCGCCCGGTGAATGCAATTTTGACCGGCACTGTTGTAAATGTTCTCGGATTAATTTTAGCTGTTTTGACTCAAAATGTGTTCTTTTTGTTGCTTGGCATCGCGGTTTTTGCAATTGGCGAAATGGCAAGTTCGCCCAAATACACCGAATATGTCGGACGCATTGCGCCAAAAGGCAAAGAGGCTTTATACATGGGCACATCGTTTTTGCCGGTGGCGATGGGCAATTTTTTTGCCGGCATGTTGTCGGGCAAAGTTTACGGAACCATGTCGGATAAAACGGTTTTATTACAAGAAGAACTAACAAAACGCAACATCGTTTTACCAAAAATTGATGAAAATTTTACGCAAAACGATTTTTACACAAAAGCCCAAGAAGCCTTGAGCATGGATTCGCAACAATTAACAGATTTTTTATGGACAAATTACGAACCTCAAAACGTCTGGTTTGTATTTGCCGCAATCGGCGCGTTTACGGTTGTTGCACTATTTTTGTATGATACATTTTTATTGAAAAAAGCAGCAGTTGAAAATGTCAAATAATTGTCAAATAATTGTCAAATAATAGTCAAAGATTGTCATTTGGTTGTCAAGATTAATAAGATATAATGAAAATGCTTAGAATTTTGATAGTGAAAAAAA
>DYSM01000281.1:1695-4041 GCA_020718265.1 Draconibacterium orientale
AAAAAAATAGAAAGAACACGGATAACGCGGATTTACAACGCGGATAAAACGGATTTCAATCTGTTAAAATCCGCGCTACAAATTATCTGCGATATCCGCGTTCCAATTAAAAAATACAAAGTTACCATTTTATACTTTATCAGAATTTTAACTTTGAGACTTTGTGTCTTTGTGGTTTAAAATATTGTTTATCAATTTATTAAAAATATAAAAAAAGGTACAAAGACGTAAAATATCATGCCGTTGTCAGTATAAAAAAACTTGCCAAAGCGTGTTAAACTTTGGCAAGTAATTTCTGATTTAAAAAACAACCGAATGACCACTTTATGACATCTATTCTGCCATCGAATGACTACTAAATGACCATTTTTGACTACCGTATGACTAAACTCTTGTTTGAAATTCAATCTTTAACAATCAAAATATCAGTAGTTTATAGAATTATTCAAACTAAAATCTTACACCGAATGTAAAATATGCCTGATGTCTTGCAAAAGAAAGATCGGCTGTCGGTTCGTCTGCGCCGCCCAACGGATTGAGCGGATAATAAACATTTGCATCGTACATATACAATTTTTCGGAATATTGCGTGAGGCTGTAAGCCAAATCAATGTAGCCGTGTTCCCAACCGAAACCTAAACCGCCGGAATACACAGGTGTTGCATCGGTCATAAAATCGCTGCCGGCAATCGGGCTGGTATGCAGAGCGTAACCGCCGCGTACTTTCAACGTTCCGAAATTGAATTCCAAACCCGAATTTAGCGTGTGCGCCTCTCCGTAATGCGACGTGATGTAAGTATTATCGTTATCAAAACCAGCGTCATCTGCCAGTGCAAGCGAACGCACGTATATTTTGCTGAAATCGGCATATTCATAGCCAAAACTCAAAGTCATCGGAATGGTGTAATATGAGCCGACTTCTTTTTGGTCGAACACGAACGCTAAACCGGCATTTGCACGAAACGGTGTACGCAATTTCCAATCCATTTCGTTGGAAAACCATTCGGTATCGTAAGCGTATTTGCCTTCGTTATCCGCTGTCGGAAACACAGACGACATGCGTGTTTCGTAAAATTCGTGCACACGCATAAACGTTCGACTGTGAATTGCACCGCCAACACGAACAAATTTAACAGGTTGTAATAAAAATCCGAATTTAAAATTGATTCCGTTACCGTTTTGGTCAAGGTTTTCGTAAACTTCCAACGACTCCGGATTAGCTTCCTGCAACACGCCGTTTCCGTCTTCACGCATCACGGGCGCAAAATCATTCTCGGAATATAAAGATTGTTTGCTGAAATTAAACGATGTTGCACCGATAGTGCCGCCTAAATACAAAAAATCTTTGTAATTTGCTGCCAAGGAGAAGTCCCACTCGCCTGCCCCGCCAGCTGTTTTGTAGGATTTGCGTTGCGTTTCGCCGTATTTACCTTCATCGGTTACGTGATTGAAATATTCGCCGTCAATAGAGTCTATCAACCAAGTTTCAAAAGCCAATTTCTCGCGCAAACCGCTCCAACGGTCGCCGTAAGTTTGGTCGTCATACATATTTGCGTTGTAAGAATAATAGTCCAAAATCGAGCCGGTTGCATTATCGCCCGATGCGACGACATCGTTACGAAATTCATTCGTTCGATTGTAGTTTATACCGAAACTGACTTGTTTCCAATCCGTTGCCGTGGATGTTGCCGTAACAAAACCAAAGTTTGTGAACGGTAAGCCGTATTTCTCTTCGTTTCGTGTTACACCGTTGAACACCGATTTTGCGGAATTTACCAAAAAAGAAGGTGTCATTTCCATTGCTCCGCTTTTGTAAACGCCCATGCCCGCCGGATTTGTTGCCATAACCGACATATCGGCACCCACAGCCGAGAGCGAGCCGCCCATAGCCACATTTTTTGCCGAACCTGAATAAAAATTTCGGCTGAAGAATAACGCATCTGCTTGATATTGAGCCATTCCCGCAAGAGAAGCCAACATGAGCGATGCTGTAAGAATGATATTACGTTTCATATTTTTTTATCAATTTAAGATTAAACACTTTATGAGTTGTGAGTTAGGAATTTTTAATTAAGAATTAGAAATTAGGAATTTAAACTTGAAATATAGATACTGACAACGGTGTGAAATTTTATATCTTTTCTATTTTTTGCTTTTGTAATTAATTGATAAACAATATTTTAAACCACAAAGACACTAAGTCGCAAAGTTAAAATTCTAAGTATAGTAAGTAGTATTTGTAAGAAAACTCATAACATGTTGAAATTCTTTACGATATAGCGAAATTTCGTTCCGAATGTTTTTAGAAATTTTGTTGAAATTCAATCGAAATTCAATTGAAACTAT
>DYSM01000282.1 GCA_020718265.1 Draconibacterium orientale
AAAAAAATCAGCATGAAATTAAAACAAATCATAATCCTTCTAATTGTCGGATTTTCAACATTAAATATTGCAAAGGCACAACAAAACGAAGCTCATCTGCGCGATTCTTTATATAAAAATAACTCGTATCAACCGGGTGAGTATCTGCAATATGAAGTAAAATACGGCTTTATTGCAGGCGGAATTGCCGAAATGAAAATTGACCTTGTGCCCATCGGGTTCGATTGGTATTACCACGTTGTAGCCATTGCACGCACGAAAGGAATGGTGGGCGCGCTTGCAAGTTTGCGCGACAAATACGAAAGTTATATAGATATTACGACAGGTTTACCGATAAAATCCGTGCGCGACATACGCGAAGGAAATTACAACCGTTACGATGAAGCGTTGTTTCGCCGCTGGGAAAACAAAGTTGAAAGTATGCGCACCGGCTTGCACGATGTTCCGCCAAATACGATGGACATTTTGGCTGCGTTCTATTACGCAAGACGCTATATTTTTAAGAATGAATTTAAGAAAAACGATGTGATTAAGCTCACGACTTTTTTTGACGAAAAAGTCTATAATGTGCAAATTCGGTATAAAGAAACTAAAAATATTAAAACCGATTTCGGCAAAATAGAATGTTTGCGCTTTGTGCCCGTGTTGGATGCGCAAAGTCCGTTCAAGAAAGAGGAGGACATGCAGGTTTGGTTTACGAACGACGGAAATTTTATTCCCGTGAAAATTAAAATGGATTTACCCGTGGGCAGCGTGAAATGCGAGCTGTCGAACTATAAAAATTTGAAAAATCCGTTCGGCATACCGCTTTCGGCAAAATCCGGAGATGCAGAATAGTAAACAGTGTTTGTAAAAGAATAATTAAATGTTTTGTTTTTAGTAAGTTGTGTTTTTACAATCGAATGTCTTGTCATTCTGTGGTCATTCAATAGTCATAAAGTTGTCATTTATTGTTTTCCGGGATCAATATAATGACTATGATTGACTACTAAATGACAATAAATGACAATTTTTTTTATTTGATTTCCAACACGATACAATTCACAAGTTCGGTTTTTCCGTCTTTCACAAAGGCGTAACCTTTCAGCTTTGCGGTTTGATTTTGTCTCAACGGCGAATCGAAGGTTTGCGAGGTTTTGAGCGTGCATCGCAAAGGCTCGGAAGTCGCATCCACACCAAGTTTTAGGATTATATTGCCTTTTGCATTTTTGGAATATTCCAGAATTTGTCCGCTCACGGTCAGAATTTCGTCATCGAAACTGCGTTCGGCGAGTTTCGGGTCGGCAGCTTCGGTTTCCAAAATTTGTTGCGCATCAAGCGTGCCTTTTATGTCCACCGTTTTGCAGGCAGCGAACACGGTAATTATTGCTGTTAGAAATATATAAACCTGTTTTTTCATTTTTTTCTAAATTTATTTGCCACAAAGTCACGAAGTGCTGAAATCGCTATTAGATTCGGAACCTTTCCCAAAGTCTGAAAACTTTATATTAACTTAATAATAAAACAGTTACAACTTTTAAATGCAAACTTTGGCAAAGTGCTAAAATTATCACATTATCAAATCAACACATCAACACATAATCACATAATCACATCAAAAAATCAACTTTCCTCGCCTTTTTTCCATTTTTCTTTTGAAAGAAGTTCGCCGTTTTCGTCGTAATGTTTCCATTTTCCGTGTTTTAAGCCGTTTTTAAATTCGGCTTCAATTTGGAGTTTTCCGTTCGGATAATAAAATTCGGCATCGCCGTGCGGCACGCCGTCTTTGTAAGGAATCATGGCTTTTCGTGCGCCGTTGTCGTGAAATTCTTCGTATTTATCAATAATTTTTTCGTCATCGAACGTGGCTTGCGCTTGCAAAGTATTTTTTACATCGTCGAAATAAAAGAACGCTTCGCCTTCAATTTTTCCGCTCACGTAATTCACTGAGCTTTGGATATTTCCGCTCGGATAATAGGTTTTCCACAAACCTGAAAGTGCACTGCCTTCAATTTCACCTTCATATTTTAACACTTTTGTGTCGGGAAAATATTCTTTGTATGGTTGATCGACCGCAAGCACTGCAACCGGTAACTCAACACGAAACGTCAGCGAATCCACGTTCGATTTGAACTCATTTTGAGTAACTTCACGTTCAAATTTTTCAAGCTCGTCGGCAGCGACAGCAGAAGGGTCGTGTTGTGCAAGAAACTTTGTGTCAAACAGTTTGCCTTCACTTACGAGTTGGAAACCCACGCGCGCGAAACTCAAAATGAAATCGCGGTTTTCTTTTACGCCTTTGCGATCTTCGGGTGTGCTGTAAAAGTAAAGATTTTCGTACATTTTTGGGGTGCGGATAAACACCGTAACGTTTCCTTTGGAGTTAAATTCATCGGTAAAATCCACAAATTCAGGCTGATGTGAGAGTGTATTTCCGGAAACATAATCATCAATGGCATTTTTCAGGGCAGCTTCGGAGTTGCTCATCACCACATAATCTTCAATATAAGTGAAATACGGTTTTTCGAGGCTGTTGAACAATTTTCCGAAGAAAAGTTTGAAAAAACCTTTGCGTTCAAATTTAAAGATTTCAAAATTTTTATACACCACATCGTCAAATTTTGTGGGCGTGCGGCGGCGTATCATCTTCATAATGTGTCCCATACCGGCTTTGGCATCGTCAATATTTTTGGCATGAATGGCTACAACGACATCTTCCATGCGCGTGTCGCCGCTCGGATTGAGTTTTACGAATGCAATTTCATTTCCAATCCAACTGAAAAAATTTTCCTGCACACTGATATTCAGATATTTATCAACAGTTTCCATGCCGGCTTCAATATCTTCCATGTCTTCGGTATTTCCGGCTTTGTATTGCGCGGTGAGGTTGTTGTAAAAATCCATGTAATTATCGAACGCCATAGACACGTAAAGTGCTGTTTGCTTGGGCATTATGCGCCAAGCGGCAATTTTTCCGGGTTTCACATCCGCCATCGCTTTCACGTAAGAGCCGACGGAATCTATGTTCGTATAGCCCTCAAAACGAAGCATTTCGTCTTCCAAATTAATATTTAAGGCAGAATATAAAAGCGATTTTGAAAGCATGTCAAGCGTTTCGGATTCTTCGGTCATGTATGCGCTGCCGAAGTTGTTGAGTTGTCCGTAGTTGAAGAAAAAGCGGAACAATTTTTTCGCGCCTAAGTTGTCGGTAACTTCGGTAAATTTCATGTTTTTAGCCCAAAACTCTTTGCCTTTTTGGTCAATAGAGCGTTCCATGAGCGCGCCTGTGAAGGTGGCGATGAGCAAATTGTCCGACACCGCGAGGTAAATAATGTCTTTAGGGTCGGTTGCGGAGGCGAGTTCCACAATTTTTTGCCCTTTATATTCGCGTTCGGTTACTTTGTAGCCTTCAACCAAACCGAGCGCGCTTTTCAGCCCGCCTTTTAGCATGGACGATGCAGCGTCTTTTAAATCAACCACATACAGCATATCCCAATCTGTGCCGGAAATCATGTGAGCCGACACCATCAGCTCGCGATTGTTGAGCATCAAATCGGCAAACTTGTTGTTTTTCAGGTAGGTATTCAGCATTTCGATATCCGAGTTAATATCTTTGAAATACGGATTTTGTATCAAAAAATTCCATACTTTGCTGCTGCTGATTTCCGTCCAAGCCTTAGACAAATCGGTGGTTTCGACCACAAAAACGGCATCGCTCGGGATGACCGACAGCGCACCCTGCGTGTTGTGCGCGGCTATATATTTGTGATATGCCCAAAAGCCGCCGATTCCGAGCACAATTATTATAAGTGTCCAAAGAAAAATTTTCAAGAACTTTTTCATACGCCAAAATTTGAAATGAAACGTTGCAAAGTTAAACTTCCGGCGCGAATTGCGAAAAAAGAGTTTTACAAAAACATATAAACCTTTGGTAAAATGCTGATTTTATTCCGTGCAAACGTTTGTGTAGATTTTTGCCGTTTTCTGCTGTTAAACAAATACCTAATGTTTGTTTTCAATTTCAAATAGCTTTACTTTTGAGCAAAATTTGAT
>DYSM01000283.1 GCA_020718265.1 Draconibacterium orientale
CACTAGATATGAACGAAACTGTTCCGAAAAGTTTTTGCGGCTAAGCTGTTATACAAGTATCTGTATTTCAATACTTCTTACGCGTATAACCGTAATACAACTTTCGGAACAGTCTCAACAATTACTTTGTCAAAATTTAGGCCTAATTTTTTTCGATATAGGCTTCAATCGGGGCACATGTGCATACCAAGTTTCGGTCGCCGTAAGCATCGTCTAAGCGGCTCACGGGAATTTGAAACTTGTTGCTGCGCAAATACGACATCGGATATGCCGCTTTCTCGCGCGGATACGGGTATGACCACGTGTCGGCAAGCAATACGGCTTCTGAGTGCGGCGCGTTTTTCAACACGTTGTTTTCTTTATCTGCAGTGCCGTTTCGCACTTCTTCAATTTCATTATAGATAGAAATCATGGCATCGGCAAAACGGTCGAGTTCCGTAAGCGATTCGCTTTCGGTAGGTTCTACCATGAGCGTACCGTGAACCGGAAACGAAAGGGTAGGCGCGTGGAAACCGTAATCCATCAAGCGTTTAGCTATGTCGGCTTCGCTTATGCCGGTTTCGTGTTTTATGTTTCTGCATTCCAAAATCATTTCGTGCGCCACGCGTCCGCCGCCGCCAACGTAAAGGGTTTTGTAATACGGACTGAGTTTTGACGCTAAATAATTGGCATTCAATATCGCAACTTCCGTAACGCGTGTGAGTGCTTCGCTGCCCAACATGCGCAGGTATCCGTAAGTAATAGGCAACACGCTTGCGCTGCCGTAAGGCGCGGCTGCTACGGCTTTGATGCCGTTTTTACCGCCGCTTTTTACAATCGGATGTGTGGGCAAAAATTCTGTAAGATGTTTGGCAACCGCCACGGGTCCGACACCCGGACCGCCGCCGCCGTGCGGAATGGCAAACGTTTTGTGCAAATTCAGGTGGCACACATCGGCACCGATGCGTCCGGGACTTGTAATGCCGACTTGTGCGTTCATATTTGCGCCGTCCATGTAAACTTGACCTCCAAATTTGTGGATGATTTCGCACATATCCATCACACCTTTTTCAAACACACCGTGCGTGGACGGATAAGTAATCATAAACGCAGCAAGGTTGTCTTTATGTTTTTCTGCCTTTTGTTTCAAATCTTCTTGGTCGATGTTTCCGTTGGCATCGCAGTTTACGACAACCACATCCATGCCTGCCATAACGGCACTTGCCGGATTGGTTCCGTGTGCCGATGCGGGAATGAGCGCGATGTTACGATGTGCTTCGCCTCGGCTTTTGTGATACGCATTGATGATGCGCAAACCGGTGTATTCGCCTGCCGCACCTGAGTTTGGCTGAAACGTAATGCCGGAAAATCCGGTAATCTCGAGCAAATAGTGTTTCAAACTTTTAACAATTTTCTTATAACCTTTTGCTTGATTTTCGGGCACAAACGGATGTAAATTACCAAATTTCTTATTGCTCAAAGGCATCATGACGCTTGCCGAATTCAATTTCATGGTACACGAACCAAGCGAAATCATGGAATGTGTCAGCGATATATCTTTGCGTTCCAAGCGTTTGATGTAACGCATCATTTCGGTTTCGGTATGATAATTTCGGAACACATCTTGTTGAAGGAAAGGCGTTTTACGAATAAATTTGTTTTCAAACGCAATGTCGTCCTGCAATTTTGTTACACCTATATATTCTTTCTTAAACACGTTTGCAAATACATGTAAAATGTCGTTCAAATCAGAAAGTTGTGTGGTTTCGTCAATGCTGATGCCGACATGATTTTTATCGATGTATCGGAAATTAATGCGCGCTTTTTCCGCTGCTTTTTTCAGCTTAGATATTTTTTTCTTGCAAACTCTAACGTTTATAGTGTCGAACAGGTTTTGATGTTCAATTTCAAAATCCATATCCGCCAAGTTTACGGCAAGCGCGACTGCTTTTTTATGAATATCGACAGCTATTTTCTTTAAACCGTCAGCGCCGTGATACACCGCGTACATGCCTGCCATGTTTGCCAACAACGCTTGCGCGGTGCAAATATTTGAGGTTGCTTTTTCGCGTTTGATGTGTTGTTCGCGGGTTTGCAATGCCATGCGCAAGGCGCGATTGCCTTTTGCATCCACCGAAATGCCAATGATGCGACCGGGTGTGTTACGTTTGTATTCTTCTTTTGTGGCAAAATATGCGGCGTGCGGTCCGCCGAAACCCATCGGAATGCCGAAGCGTTGCGTGGAGCCGAACACAATATCCGCACCCCATTCGGAGGGCGGCGTGAGCAAAGTCAAGCTCAGAATGTCGGCGGCAACGGCGAGTAATGCGTTTTTCTCATGTAGTTTGGCAGCAAATTCGGAATAATCCTCCACAGCACCGTCGCCGGCTGGATATTGAACCACAGCACCAAACACTTTGTCGTGTATTTCAAAGGAAGTGAAATCGCCGACTTCAACCTCGAACCCGAATGCTTCTGCTTTGCCTTCGATGACGGCAAGTATTTGCGGGAAACTGTTTTTATCGACAAATATGGTATTTGCGCCGTTCTTCACAGCTTGGCGCGAGCGCAAAGCGGACATCATCACAACAGCTTCGGCGGCAGCGGTGGCTTCGTCGAGCAGCGAGGCGTTGGCGAGCGGCATTCCGGTTAGTTCCGTGATAACGGTTTGGAAATTCAACAAAGCCTCCAAACGTCCTTGCGAAATTTCAGCTTGGTACGGCGTGTAAGACGTGTACCATGCGGGATTTTCAAACATATTGCGCCAAATAACCGACGGCGTAATGGTTCCGTAATAGCCTGTGCCGATGTAGGTTTTGTAAAGTTTGTTCAAACCGGCAATCTTTGAGACTTCCGACATGTATTCAAATTCGCTGACAGGCTTTGGCAATCGCAAAGGAGCTTCGAAGCGAATTTCATCGGGAACAACTTGAAATATAAGTTCTTCAAGCGAATCAACACCGATGATTTTCAACATTTTATCAATATCCGAACCCGACGGTCCGTTATGCCTTTCGAGATATGAATTTCGTATCATTTTTGTATTTTGATTATTTTAAAATTTGATGTAAAAATATAAATAAGAAAACGGTTTTGGCAAAATATCGACAGAAATTATTAATTTTGTACAACATATTTTTAAATCGACACAATGAAACACTTTTTATTAGTTTTAGCACTGTTTACAATAGGTTTGAGCCTGACGGCGCAGGAAAGTATTTTGTTAAATTCGGGAAAACGGATTTACATTCAAGCTATAAATTTGGATTCGGCGGCTTTTGTTTTCTATAAAACGCCGAGCGGACACATTAAAGCGTTGGACAAAGAAGAGGTTTTTTCGTGGACGCGCACGGATAGTGTGGAAGTAATTTTCTATCAACCCGCGTGTGCCGATGTGTGTTTCCAAATAGAGCAAATGCGTGATTATCTGCACGGTGTAGCCGATGCTAAAGAACTTAAACGTCCGATTCCGGTTGTCGTCGGCAGCGTTGCCGGCGGTGCTGCGGGAGCGTTTATTATGCCTATTTTATCGCCGCTTGTGCCGACGGCAGTTGCTGCCGGCTACGGAATACCGCGCCCAAAGATTGAGCATTTCAATATTCCGGAAAAATACAAAGACAATCCGCATTATGCCGAAGGCTACACCTCCACGGTGCGCCGCAAACGCGTGATAAATGCACTCATCGGCGGCGGCATCGGTTTGGTTGCCGGCATTACAACGATGACAATTTTGACAAAACAGGCTGAGAATCAATAAAAAGACATCAGATTTTAGACCTTAGATATTAGACTGTTTGTAAGAAAATGTTTAAATATTTGATTCCATGTAGATTATTGCTGTTTTTTCAATGGAATGTGTTGTCATTCAGTAGTCATTCTTTGTTTTTTAATAGTTTCAATTGAATTTCGACAGAATTTCTAAAAAACATTCGGAACAAAATTTCGCTATATCGTAAAGAATTTCAATAAGTTATGAGTTTTCTTACAACAACTATATACAGAATGATGAAAAATACAGACGGAATGACTTTAAATATGTAAGAAATG
>DYSM01000284.1 GCA_020718265.1 Draconibacterium orientale
TAATCAAGCATATAGATTGTTTAGCTAAAATAAAACAGGCTTTTTAGTCCGGACTAAATTATGTTTTAAAAGGATGTCCGTTGCGCCATCCTTTTTTTTTTGATATATTTGCAAAAACTTTTTATAAATTCAAAAATTCAAAAAAATGAAAAAAGTTCTACTTCTTGGTTTGATATTCATTCAATTGAGCAGTTTTGCTCAAAATCGAATGACACTTCCGCTTTTTGAAAATTTCGACAGCTACACAATCACTGAAACTCCGACTGATTGGACGCTGGAAACGGAAAATTACAATTGGATGCTTCGAGATTTTGCTTATTTTTCGCCGTCCGTTTCTCTTACAATTCCGTTTCACGATACCGAAGAAAAAAAAGCTTGGGTTTTTACACCCGGACTTGACATGGAGCAAGGTAAAATGTATATTCTCCAATTTATGCTCGAAGCTCCCGGCTGGGACGGCATACCCGAAGCACTCGAACTTGGTTTTGGCGATGCCGCTGCAAGCTCGGCAATGTCCGAAATTATTTGGAGCGATAATAATTTGATGCAGAGCGATTACGTTCAAATGACTTTTGCCGTAACACCAACCGAAACCGGTACATTTTACTTTGGTTGGCACGCATTTTCGGCTCCGAATGTGGATTACATCAGCATTGATGATGTTCATGTCTTTGAAGCTCCCGAAACAGATGTCAATTTGTTCGACTCTAAACTTCCGGAATCTGTTTTGCTCGGTCTTGCACCGGAAACTGTTTTGATTGTCGAAAATTTGGGAAGTCAAGCTGTGTCTTTCGATGTAAATTTGAGTGTAATCTTCAACGAAACGGAGGTTTATTATGAATCCGTGAATGTCGCAAACCTTACAGCTATCGAAAAACTCGAAATTTCATTTCCGGAATTTACACCCGACACCGAAGGCGATTACACTTTTGTATATACCACAACTGTTGCAAACGATGCGAATATTGAAAATAACACGTTGACAAAAGTTGTGCACGTTGTCGCAGGTTGCGAACATCACATCAAGCTGACCGCGCCCGGGTTGGAAAGTGGCTGGTATGGCGCAAGTATCAGCATAACTTCCGACGGAATTCCGGTGCTCACAAACATCACAATGGACGAGGGCGCACTATTGGTTTTCACATTCCCGAGTTCCGAAGGTGCAGTCATCAACTTGGAGTTCGATGCTTTGGGCGATTTGCCCGAGGATTGTTTCTGGGCTGTGTACGACGGCGAAAATAATCTGCTGCTCGAAGGTAACGGTGAGAGTTTACAGCCGGTGTCGCAAACCACAACCGGTAATTGTCCGGATGTCTCTATCCAAAAACTTTCCGACATAATTTCAGTATTTCCAAACCCAACAACAGGCTCATTTACAGTTACTTCAAATGAAAATGTTTCAATGCAGATTTTAGATATTACAGGAAAATTACTCAAAAAAACAAGCTTTATCGGAACAAATACATTCAGAATTGAAACCGCCGGCGTGTATTTTTTGAAATTTTCAAACGAAACCGGTGCTTCTGTGCAACGCGTAATCGTAAAATAAGCAATCTTTTCAAAACAAATTTTAAAAGGGTGTCTAAATCGGCATCCTTTTTTTATTTTTGACAAATTTTTCTGCACAATGCTTATTAATCTCAAACATCGTTTGCAAAATTTCAATCGTCCGCTTGTCATGGGCATACTCAATGTTACGCCCGATTCGTTTTATGCCGGAAGCCGAGTCGATTTAAACAATTTATTACAAAAAGCTCAGAAAATGCTTGCCGAAGGTGCTGATATTTTGGATGTTGGCGCATATTCATCTCGACCGGGTGCCGAGCAGATTTCGGAAGCGCAAGAGTGGGAGAGGCTACAGCCCGCTTTGGACGTTTTGGCTGAAAATCTTCCGGAAGCTATCATTTCTGTGGATACATTTCGCGCCGAAATTGCACGTAAAGCTGTTGAAAATTACGGAGTTGCCATGATAAATGACATTTCCGCCGGCGACGATGACCCGGAAATGTTTCGTGCCGTTGCCTACTTACAAGTGCCTTACGTTGCCATGCACAAACAAGGAAAGCCCGAAACAATGCAGAACAATCCGCAATATGTTGATATTCTGAAAGATATACTAAAATATTTTGCTAAAAAAGTTGAAAAAGCACACTTAGCCGGAATAAACGATTTTATCATCGACCCGGGTTTTGGCTTCGGCAAAACAATGGAACATAATTTTGAACTTCTGAAAAATCTCGAAAAATTTAAAATTATAGAGAAACCAATTTTAGTCGGATTGTCCAGAAAATCAATGATTTACAAAACTTTAAAAATACAACCCGATGAGGCTTTGAACGGAACCACAGCTCTAAATTTTGCCGCGCTTGAACGCGGCGCAGACATCCTGCGCGTTCACGATGTGCGCGAAGCTGTGCAATGCGTGCATCTTTTTCAAAGTCTAAATTCTAAAAACAACAACCTATGACATTCTTAAATATCGGACTCACAGACGTTTTGGATATTTTCATCGTTGCCTTTCTCATGTATCAGGTTTACATGCTGATAAAAGGTACAACGGCGATGAAAATTTTTGCCGGAATTGCCGTTTTGTATTTACTTTGGCTTCTTGTTCGCGCACTTAACATGCAGTTAATCAGCACAATACTTGGTCAAGTGATGGGCGTAGGCGTTATTGCGATGCTGATTGTTTTTCAACAAGAAATTCGTAAATTTTTCATGTATATTAGTACACGATATTTGTCGCGCTTTGATGTTGGTTTTCGTAAACTCGGAAATTATTTGAAACAAACCGAAGCGCCTTACGATTATGATAAACTCGCAAAAGCCGTGCAAAACATGGCTTCCACGCAAACCGGAGCTTTGATTGTGATGAAACGCGAAGCGGATTTATTAGCCGTCGTCGAATCCGGTTTACGCATGAATGCCGAACTTTCGCAACCGCTTTTAGAAGCTATCTTTCAGAAATACAGTCCGTTACATGATGGCGCAATTGTTGTGCGCGAAAAAATAATCGAAGCTTCAAAATGTATTTTGCCGCTGTCGGAAAAAGAAAATTTGCCGGAATCGTTCGGGCTTCGGCACCGCGCCGCCATGGGCTTATCCGAGCGTTCGGACGCAGTAATCATTGTGGTTTCCGAAGAAACAGGCGAAGTGCGCCTGTTTTACAACGGGCGTTTCCGAAATGTAAAAGATTCCGATGATTTGAAAGCAAATTTAATGTCGAAACTTCATAGCTAAAAAAAATGGAAATGTACGAGATTTGGCAACAACTTTCTAAAAAACACAATCCGGAAAAACAAATTTCCAAACAAATTTTTGATATTATTCAGAAATCATACACCTCTTCGCGTCGTTTTTACCATAACTTGGAACACATTCGCAAAATGTTAATGTCCGTTCAGCCTTATATTTTATACCTTAAACATCCTGATATTCTGTATTTTGCAATCTGGTTTCACGATATTGTGTACAATCCGCTTCGCAAAGATAATGAAAAAAAAAGTGCCCAAGTTGCCAAAAAACAGTTATTAAAATTAGGAATTGATGCGTTCTCAATTTCAGAAATTTGTAACAACATTGAGCGCACAGCTACTCATTTTGAACACTTTGAAAACGAATCGCCTGAACTGAAACTTTTGCTCGATGCCGATTTGGAAACACTCGGTTCTGCGCCGGAAGTTTACGATTTAAACACACGAAATATCCGAAAAGAATATGCAATCATACCGGATTCCGTATTCAATGCCGGACGAGCAAAAGTGCTGCAAAAATTTTTGGACATGCCTCAAATTTATCGAACGCCGGCATTTTTTGAAAAATATGAAACCCAAGCTCGACATAATTTGAATAACGAACTTGATACTTTGATAATTCGTTGATGTGATAATTAGTTGATGCGATAATTTGATAATGAGATAATTAGTTGATGTGATAATTTGATAATTTTGTGAATATTATTAACAATACTCCGTTAATATTTTTTGTAAGATATTGATTTATTGTAAATTAGATA
>DYSM01000285.1 GCA_020718265.1 Draconibacterium orientale
CTATAATTTACACATATTCAATTATTTATACGTTTTCTTACAAACACTAAATAATAATAGAGTCCGGTCTAAAAAGCCTGTTTTATTTTAGCTAAACAATCTATATGCTTGATTATCAGTGTTTTTGAAAATATTTCATAATTTAAGTAAATTGCTTATTATCAGCAATTTAACTTTACAAACATTCAACTTTATGACTTTTTATACTGAACTCTTCTATCTAAAATGCAAAAGTCTGATGGTTGTGAGACTTTCCGCTTTCAAAATTTAACTCCAAATCTGTGCCTTTTGCCGAATTATTTACACTGATTTCATCTTTGTTAGTTTTTTTTACCCTCTGATGATTTTGTGCTTTCACAAGATGTAAAATACACTGATAAAGAGAGTATTATCAGTGCAGTAGATTTAATTTTCTTCTTCATAATGATATGTTTTTGTATTAATTAAACGCATAATTACAACTCATTCGTATAAAATCAAAAATTAATTAATCGTTTTTGAATTTTTTTTTGTAATCTTGTATTATAAAATTGCAATAGAGATGAGCAAATACAAATTTTTAAAAAAACTTATTGATTTAGTCGAAGAATATGAAGTTTCCGAAGGCACAAAGCCCGATGACGTGGAAACATTCAACGTGTGGTTGGCATATCGAATTGAAAAACAGAAAATTGCAAATAATGCAAATACTAAAATATACTCTGTAAACGACGATTTTAACAAGGTTCAAACTCCAGAGGCACTTATCAGCCGTCAGGTCGGGGCGTTGTATAAATTTGCAAAACATTATACAAAGAAAATTTTGCTGAATACACCCGTGAACTCCATTGATGAATTTGGTTTCTTGGCAAGTTTGACAACCAGAAAGGACTATACGAAAACCGAGCTCATCAACCAGAATTTGATAGAAATAACATCCGGCACAGAAATAATAAAGCGTCTTATCAGAAAGGACTATGCCAAAGAAAGTAAAGACCCTGACGACGGAAGAGGAAAACGTGTGAGTATCACTCGAAAAGGATTGGAGGTTGTGGTCGGAATTTTCAATCAAATGGGCGATGCCGCGAATATCGTTGCCGGAAATTTGTCCGAATTTGAGAAAAAACAATTAGTTCAAATTTTGTCTAAACTGGAGCATTTCCATCATATCGTACACGAAAATGACAGAAATTCAGAACTGCCCGATATTGCCAAGAAGTATTTGACCACTGCCGAGTCTAATAAAAATTTGAATTAGAGTTATTTTTAGATAAAAAACATTTCGGAAACTCCGCTGAGTATTCCGAAATGTTTTGCTTTAGCGCATTGAAACGGTTTAGCCGTTCATTTTTTGGGCATCAACTACTGCAATTGCGGTCATATTCGTAATTTCGCTCACGGACGATTCCAATTGAACAATGTGTATCGGTCGTTGAACGCCGCATAAAATTGGACCGAGCGTATCCACGCTGCCAATTTCCTGTAACATTTTATAGGCGATATTTCCGGAATGTAAGTTTGGGAATATCAGCGTATTCACTTTTTGTCCCTTTAATTTGGAGAACGGGAATTTTTTATCGCGAATTGTTGTATTAAGTGCAAAATTTGCTTGCATTTCGCCATCAACAATCAATTCAGGATGTTTTTCGTGTAAAATTTTCACAGCTTCATGCACAGCGCGTGCTCTGCCTTCTTTTATAGTTCCGAAATTTGAATAAGAAACTAAGGCTATTTTCGGATCCACGCCTAAGAATTTTACATTTTTTGCTGCGAGTAACGTTGTGTTTACCAGCGTATTCGTGTCCGGATTTTGATTTACCGTCGTATCCGCAAAAAAGTATGTCCCTTTTTTTGTACTCATCATATACATTCCGGCAACATGTTCGATATTTTCAAAACAGCGAACAACTTCCAATACAGGACGTAAAGCTTCGGTGTATTTGGTTGAATATCCCGTAACGAAAGCGTCTGCATCGCCGAGTTCTACCATCATCGGTCCAAAATAGTTTGTGTTGAACATGCGGTCGTTCGCTTCTTCATACGAAATGCCTCTGCGTTGGCGTGCCTGATAGAATTTTTCCGCATAAACTAAACGACGTGCGCGTTGCGAGTCTGTTTTCGGGTCTGCGATTTCGGCATGTTCAAGCAAATCCTGAAGTCCGTATTCATTTAATATTTCGTGAATCCTGTCTGCCGAACCGAGTAAGATTGCTTTGGACACAATGCCGTCCATGACGGAAATTTGCGCTGCTCTCAGCACATTGTAGTTTTCGGCATCGCCGAATGCAACACATTTGGGGTTTGTTTTTGCCTGTGCGTGCAGTCTGCGGATGATTTTATTTCCGGCTCCGAGACGTTCGGCAAGTTCTTCTCTGTATTTTTCAAAGTCAAGAATCGGTTTGCGGGCAACGCCACTGTCCATAGCGGCTTTGGCAACTGCCGGCGCAACGTTTACAATCAAACGCGGGTCGAGCGGTTTGGGTATAAAATAGTCTCTGCCGAAAACTAAGTGCTTGGCATTGTATGCGTTATTGACTTCTTCCGGCACATCTTCGCGTGCAAGTGCGGCAATGGCATGAACGGCGGCTTTTTTCATTTCTTCGTTGATACATGTGGCGCGTACGTCCAATGCACCTCTAAAAATGAACGGAAATCCGAGCACATTGTTTACTTGGTTCGGATAATCGGAACGTCCCGTTGCCATCAAAACGTCCGTGCGCGCTTCTTTTGCTTTTTCGTAGGAAATTTCGGGGTCGGGGTTTGCCATCGCAAAAATTATCGGATTGGCTGCCATCGAACGCACCATATCTTGCGATACAGTGTCTTTGGCAGAAAGTCCCAAAAAGACATCGGCACCTTTCAAGGCATCTTCAAGCGTATCAACGTTTGCATCCGTTATGAAATCACGTTTGTATTTGTTCAAATCGTCGCGTTTTTTGTTCAATACGCCTTTGCTGTCGCACATTATAACGTGTTCTTTTTTCAAACCCAACGAAATCATGAGTTTCGTACACGCCATTGCCGATGCGCCTGCGCCGCTGACGACAACGCGAACATCTTCGATTTTTTTTCCGACAATCTCAAGCGCGTTTACCAATCCGGCGGACGAAATGATTGCCGTGCCGTGTTGGTCGTCGTGCATAACCGGTATGTCGAGCAACTTTTTCAAGCGTTCTTCAATCTCAAAACATTCGGGAGCTTTGATGTCTTCCAAATTAATGCCGCCGAACGTGGGCGCAATCATTTGCACCGTTTGCACAAATTTGTCAATATCTTCGGTATCCACTTCGATGTCGAACACATCAATATCCGCAAATATTTTGAACAACAAACCCTTGCCCTCCATAACGGGTTTGCCTGCCACTGCGCCCAAATTTCCGAGTCCGAGCACGGCGGTTCCGTTTGAAATGACCGCAACCAAATTGCCTTTGGCGGTGTACATGTAGGCATCGTCCGGATTTTTTTCTATTTCCAAACACGGTTCGGCAACTCCGGGCGAGTATGCCAAAGATAAATCGCGTTGCGTGCTGTGCGGCGTTGTGGGCACCACTTCAATCTTGCCCGGTCTGTTCTCCGAGTGATACAGAAGAGCTTCTTCTCTTGTTATTTTAGCCATGATATTATGTTAAAAATTAATATTCAAAATTAGTATTTCATTCTGAAATGAAAAATTTTAACATAATGTTTAGGGACATTTTTTTTTGAAAATTTTTTGAAAAAAAATTTGCAGGTTCAAAAAAGCCTTGTATCTTTGCACTCGCTTTTGGAACGAGATACGTTCATAAGTAAATCGGGTGGTTAGCTCAGTTGGTTCAGAGCATTTGGTTTACACCCAAAGGGTCGGGGGTTCGAGCCCCTCACTACCCACTAAGGCTGTCGATTTTTCGGCAGCCTTTTTTGTTATAGTTCGTGTTTGTAGGAAAACTCATAACTTGTTGAAATTTTTTACGATAAAGCGAAATTTCATTCCGAATGTTTTTAGAAATTCTGTTGAAACTCAATTGAAACTATT
>DYSM01000286.1 GCA_020718265.1 Draconibacterium orientale
TGATTTTGGCAAATCACAAAAGAACATGATTATTCGATAAAAGTAAAAATACGCTGCAAAGCCCACTAAATGTACGGTTTTGCTTTCGCAAAATATGTAGAAAAATTAAAATATAAACTCATGAAAATATCTCAATTATTACTCACGGTATCTGTTGTACTCAATTCACTGCTGCTCGCAGCACAGGAACCCGTGGATTCTCTTAAAACTGAAACACTGACACTAACAGAGAACTCTCAGGAAACTGAAATTGATACGATTAACGAAGCATGGAAAGTTCGCCAGTTTGGAGAACCGGAATTACTGCCCGAACAAAAAATTATATTGGATACACCGGATTCGGTTTATATCAGCCGTCTTAAAAGCCTTAATTCTTTTATTCCCCTGACCTTTAACGATGAAGTAAAAAAATGGATTCTTTATGATTTAAAGATGAAACGACTTCCATATATCATCGGATTATCTGAATACTATTTCCCGTTTTTTGAGTCAATTTTGGAAGAGCAAGGAATGCCTCACGAATTTAAGTATCTTCCGATAATCGAATCAGCATTGAATCCCGTAGTCGCTTCACCCAAACGGGCTACCGGTTTATGGCAATTTATGCCGGGAACGGCACTATTTGTCGGATTGCATATCGATTCATACATCGATGACCGCTGCGACCCTTTAAAATCGACAATAGCTGCGGCAAATTATTTACAAACACAATACAATGAATTTGGGAATTGGGATTTAGCACTTGCCGCCTATAATTGCGGTCCCGGAAATGTAAGCAAAGCAATTAGAAGATCCGGTGGGCAAACAGATTATTGGGAATTAAGAAAAAAACATTGGAAACCCGAAACGAAAAGATATGTTCCTGCATACATTGCCGCAGTTTATGTAATGAATTACTACAGAGAACATAATATAGTGCCTGTTAAAGCAGAAATAGATATTGAAACCGATACAATAATGGTAAACAAGCGATTACATTTTATACAAATATCCGAAAAACTGAATGTTCCAATCGAACAATTGCGAGCATTGAATCCACAATATCGCCGGGATATTATTCCCGGAACTTCCGAAAAAAGTCACATTTTGAGACTTCCGTATAAAAAATCGATTGAGTTTGCCGGAATAGAAAATGAAATATACGGGTATAAAGATTCCGTTTTCTTTGCATCAAATTTCAGAGTTCTTTCAGGTACAGAAAAGACTAATTTTAAAAATTACGATGCCGTCAGTTACTCGCCTGTTTCGCTAAAAGGCAAACGTGAATTAACTTACACAGTAAAAGAAGGCGATAATTTTGGTTTTATAGCAGCTTGGTACAAAGTCAATATTGCAGATATTAAGAATTGGAACGGCTCATATTCCAATCGTTTATCTGTGGGACAAAAATTGAAAATTTACGTGCCTATCAAAAAATATCCTCATTACTCAAAAATCAACAGCATGACCTTTGAACAGAAAGAGGCTTCAAAAGGAACCATTGCTTCTTCGGACAACACCCAAAAATCGACAAATACAGTTACCACAACAAATATAATGAACGACAATTCTTATGTTTGGTATCAAATTCAGGGAGGTGATAATTTATGGCTCATCGCTCAAAATTATCCCGGCATTACAGTTCAAGACATTAAGAAACTCAATGGATTTTCAAACACGGAAACAAAAAAATTGCAAGCCGGCCAATATATCAAAATAAAAAGGAAATAATTACACACATTCAGTGTTAAAAAAAGAGGCTGTACTGTTATAAGAAAGCCTCTTTTTTTATATAACAAATGGAGCTTCGCTCGGAATTTTAGCAATCTGAAAATCAACTCACAACACTCCAATTTTTACTGCTCCGTATTAATTTTTTCAATTGAAAGCCCAGAATTTCATTTTCGGGGAGCGATAATTCAAAATCAACATCAACAATATCGCTTGCAACATTTCGTACCAATGCCAATATTTCGGAATCCTGAACCAAATTTGATATTTTCAAATCGAAAGGCATTCCGCTTTGCTGAGTACCTTCAATGTCACCGGGTCCTCGTAGTTTGAGGTCTTCTTCGGATATTTTAAAGCCGTCGGTGGTTTCGGTCATTATTTGAAGTCGTTTGCGTGCTTCGGTCGAAAGTTTGTGCGAACTCATCAAATAACAATACGACATTTCTGCACCTCGCCCTACACGCCCGCGTAATTGATGCAATTGCGATAAGCCGAAACGTTCGGCACTTTCAATCACCATCACACTGGCATTGGGCACATCAACGCCCACTTCAATCACAGTGGTAGCAACCATAATCTGTGTTACGTGTCGAATAAAAAGTTGCATCGCTTTTTCTTTTTCTACGGATTTCATTTTTCCGTGAACGACACTCACAGCAAATTCGGGCGGCGGAAAAGCACGTGAAATACTTTCTAAACCGTCTTCGAGGTCTTTGTAATCGAACTTTTCCGATTCTTTTATCAGAGGATATACGACATAAATTTGTCGTCCTTTTTTTATTTCCTCTCGCATCAGTCCAAAAAGCCTCAGCCGTTGCGAGTCGAACATGTGTAGGGTTTTGATTGGTTTTCGTCCGGGCGGCAATTCGTTGATAACCGAAATATCTAAATCGCCGTAAACAGTCATTGCAAGAGTACGCGGAATGGGCGTTGCCGTCATAACGATGATATGCGGCGGACGGTCGTTTTTCTTCCACATACGAGCTCGCTGTTCAACTCCAAACCGGTGTTGCTCGTCGATAACCACCAAGCCGAGATTTTGAAATTGAACGATATCTTCAATCAATGCATGTGTGCCGACAAGAATTTGCAACGAACCGTCGGCTAATTGTTCGTGAAGTATTTTTCGGTCTTTTTGTTTGGTATTTCCCGTCAATAAAGCGGGCGAAATATTCATACCGCTCAGGAATCGGGAAATTGTTGCAAAATGTTGTTGTGCCAAAATTTCGGTGGGAGCCATTAGGCAGGCTTGAAATCCGTTGTCGAGGGCAATGAGCATGCTCATTAATGCGACAAGTGTTTTTCCGCTGCCGACATCGCCTTGTAACAGTCGATTGCATTGCATTCCCGAACCTAAATCTTTGCGTATTTCTTTGATAACTTTTTTTTGGGCTCCGGTTAATTGAAACGGTAGTTTTTCGTTGAAAAAAGTATTGAAACAGGTGCCGATTTTATCGAAAGTATAACCTTTAAATTTTTTAGCTCTAAAAGCTTTTGTTTTAAGCAAATTGAGTTGAATATAGAACAATTCTTCAAAAATCAAACGGTAACGTGCTTTTTTCAATTCGATGTTAGTTTGCGGAAAATGAACGTTGAAAAGTGCCTCCCGAAGCGGCATTAAGTGATATTTTTCACGAATATAATATGGGAGTGTTTCGGCAAATTCCGCCGAAAGCATTCTAAAAGCGGCTTGTTGAAATCGAAAAATTGCTTTGGAATGTACGAAAGCACGTTTCATTTTCTCTGTTGTGTTGTATGCCGGTTCGAGGATTCCGGAAAGATTTGGGTCGAATTTTTCGGCATCTTCCGTTTCGGGGTGGGCTATGTTGAGTTTGCTGCCATAAAGTGCGGCTTTGCCCAGAACAATGTATTCTTTGCCGGTTGAGAGGTTTTCGGTAATCCACTTCAAACCTTTGAACCAAACCAGTTCGAGATGTCCGGTGGTATCCGAAAAAACGGCTGTGAGGTATTGTGTCCGTCCGTTACCTTTCAAGGCAAAATTAGAAATTTTTCCGCGTAGCTGAACGTAAGGCAAATCGGGATGAACTTCGGAAACGGTATAGAATTTTGAACGGTCGATGTATTTGAACGGAAAATAGTAGATTAGGTCTTCTAATGTAACGATTCCGAGCTCTGTTTTGAGAACTTCGGCTTTCTTTGGACCCATTCCGGGCAGGAATTTAATGTCGGACGACAAATTGGGCATTGTTGGGTGTGTTAAAATCCCAAATTTAAAATAAGTCTTTAATATTTCAAAAATT
>DYSM01000287.1 GCA_020718265.1 Draconibacterium orientale
TATGGCTTCTGGGTCAAAACCAGTGGAATTGATTTAACGCAGTTTCGTAAAAATCCGGTCATGCTCTACGACCACGAACGGTACGGACAAATGCCCATTGGCAAGTGGACAGCTATACGAATAGAAGATGGCAAACTGTTGGCTTCGCCCGAGTTTGATGCAAATGATGAATTGGCACTCAAAATTCAAAGCAAAGTGGAAAATGGTTATTTAAACGGCGCTTCAATAGGATTTAAACCGATTGTACTGTCCGAAAAAAAAGAAGATTTAATCAACGGACAAACTAGACCTACTGTTCTTAAATCAGAAATTGTAGAAGTCAGCATTACCCCATTCCCTGCAAACAAAAACTCTTTAAAACTGCAAAACAAAAACGGCGAATTAGTAAAACTATCAGCCAACGAACTCAATACATTAATTCCAACCCTTAAAAACATGAAACAAATTACTATCAAATTGGGGTTGCCCGAAAATGCAACCGAAGACCAAATACTGAGCGAAATAGCAAACTTGCTTTCAAGCAAAGAAAATGCGCAAAAACAACGCAACGAACTGTTTATTCAATTAGGTACTAACAACGGTACAATTACCGAAAAGAACAAAGACAAAATGCTCAAATTAGCCGATGCCGATTTTGAACTTGCTTTGGACCTTATCGACAAAGAGCCGCAAACAGAAACAAAAGCCGATGTTAAAAACAACGCTTTGGAGGTGCGACTTTCTGATGTGTTAAAAAACGTAGGCAACAACAAAACGGCTACTCTAAAAACATTTAGAGAACTGGCAAACGATGAACCTCAAACGTTGGAAAAACTTTTTACCGAAGACTTCGACCAGTTCAACAAACTTTACAATGCCGAATACGGACACAATTACAAACAATAACTAACAATCAATCTCAATCAAAAAAAATATGAAACTAAAAATTATCTTTTCATTATTACTGGCGTTAGTCAGTTCTTTTTTAGTCGGTTCGGGCATCGCTATGGCTACCGGCATCGACCCCATTGTTACATCTTCGGGAGTTTTTATTGCAAGCACCCTGTTTTCGGTAGCTATGCCTACCAACGCTTTGTTTGGGGCTGTGGTGTTCAAAACGGCTTACGTTGATGAGCTCCTGAAACAATTAAAAACGGTCAAAGGCGACTTCCTGAGCAGAATACCCGATGTTTCCCAACTCTTAGAGGCTAATACCATTAACTATACAAAGATAGGAGCTATGCCAGGCGTACTCATCGACAATAGTGTATATCCTATTGCATCGGCTACCAGAACTGACGATGGCAAAGTGGTAAGTTTACGCAAATTAACTACGTTAGGTACAATCATTACACGTGCCGAGATTCACAATTTGCCTTACGACAAAACCAACTCGGTTATTGGTCAGCACAAAGAGAGTTTGCTCGAAAGTTATTACCAACTTTCATTACACGCTTTCGCCCCTAACGCCAACACTACTAACATGCCTGTACTGGTTACTACCGGAGCGAGCGATGGCACCGGACGTAAAAGATTACTCAAAGACGATTTAATCAAATTTCGCCGTGCGTTAAACGAAGCCGGAGTGAGCGAATGCGATTTGGTATTATGTCCCGAACATGTCGAAGATATTATGCTTTGGTCGCAGGTTTTTGAAAACCAATACCACAACATTGTGTCCGGTATTATATTGCCTATTTATGGTTTTAATATTGTACCACCTATAGGCTATGCACCTGTTTACAATGCCGGTACTAAGGTAGCCTATGGAGCGGCGTTCAACGCTGCACATGTCAAAGCTTCCGTGGCTTACGTACCTAAGCGTATGTTCCGTGCCTATGGTAGTGTCGAAATGTTCTATACACAAGCCACCGCCGCATACCACCAAGACGAAGTAAACTTCGATGCGTATTTTATTGCAGCCCCTAAGGATGACGAAGGGCGTGGTGCTATCATTTCCGGTACTGTTTAAGGTACTAACTTTGCCAAAGTTCAAAACTTTGGCAAAGTTCATAATTCTTAACTCTTAATTCATAATTCATAATTAAATGAAAACAATTATAAAAGAACAGGCTGACCGTATTTTACAGTCAAACAATGCCGATAAATGTTTTATAACTGCCGATGGGAATATTTTCCTTAACGAAAACAGAGCCCAAGCCCATGCAAAAACAAACAATTTGGCTATCGAAACCTACCAGCGCGAGCTACAAACAAGCGAACCAATAGAATCGATAGTTGAACCCATCGAGCCAAAATCCGAAACAAAAGAAGCGAAGCCTTCTAAAAAAACAATTAATAATTAATAATTAATAATTCATAATTCATAATTCATTATGGCTTTACCAAATGTTAATATAGCTATTTCCGGTGGTGCATTAGGGCAAACTGTTCCTACTTCCGACGGTGTTGCGGGCTTAATTCTATCGGGTGTTGCAGTATTTAGTAAAATTGCATTACTCGAACCCAAACAAATATTCAGCCTCAAACAAGCAGAAGCTTTAGGTATTAATGAAAGTTACGATACCATGAATACAGTGGACACATTCCGTCAAATTTCCGACTTTTACGCACAGGCTGGCGAAGGTGCTGAGCTTTGGATTATGCTCATTGCAAAAACTACCAGTTTACAAGATGCTTTGGATTACAACGAAGGCATTATTAACAAATTGATAGATGCGTCAGCCGGTAAAATCAGAATATTGGGTGGTTCGAGAGTTCCTCAAACTGGATATGTAGAAAGCAATACCAACGATGGTTTTGACTTAGATGCTGTTAATTCAGTAATTTCAGCTAATCTTACAATAATACACTACAAAGAGCAAAAGAAGCCGCTTGTTATTCTTATTGGTGGTCGCAATTATTCCGGTACCGTTGCCGATTTGCTCGATTTGCATACATTTAATACAACAGGTGTAGCCGTGGTTTTAGCGGGCATTGGCTCTACCAAAAAAAACGCAGCCATAGGGCTTGCATTGGGTCGTTTGGCACGTGTTCCGGTGATGCGCAATATTGGGCGTGTACGCGATGGCGATTTGGGTATCAACGAAGCCTACCTTACCAACGGGCTGTCTATCGAAAGCCAAGAGGCTGACCTATCCTCCATTCACGACAAAGGATACATCGTTTTCCGTTCCTTTGTAGGCAAAGCGGGCTATTTCTTTACCGACGACCCCACCGCCTGTTCTATTGCCGATGACTTGCAAGGCATTGCACGAACCCGAGTGATTAACAAAGCTATTGACTTGGCTTACGCTTATTTTGTAAACGAAATAAACGACGAGATTCCTTTAAAAACCGATGGCACGCTCGAAACCGGATACGTCAAAGGTTTGGAAGCGGGAATAAGCTCACTCATCAACAATGCGATGACTTCGCAAAGCGAAATAAGCAGCGTTTCTGCTTACATCAACCCCGCTCAAAATGTACTCGCTACAAACGCATTAGCCGTGCAAATTCGCATTGTGCCGGTGGGCTACTCCAAAGCAATAAACATAGATTTAGGCTTCGAAAATCCACTAAACAATTAATAATTAATAATTAACAATTAATAATTAGTAAAATGTTCAATTCAAAACAATACAACTGGGCTGACGTGGAAATTTGGTTGCTAGGCAAAAAAATTGCAGGCGCACGTGGCATAAAATACAAAATTTCGCAAGAAAAGGAAGTCATTTATGGTGCAGGCAACCAGCCGATGGGCATCGGTAAAGGCAACAAATCGTATGAAGGCGAAATAACGCTTTTACAGTCCGAAGTCGAAGCCCTTACGCTTTCGGCTATGGCAGCTGGTGGCGACGATATTACTGACCTTTCGGAAATGAACGTCATCATAAACTACGCTCCCAAAAACGGTGCGCTTACTACCGACATTTTGCAAAACGTTGCCTTTACCGAAATGGAAAAAGGAATGAACCAAAACGATAAATTTGCCGAAATTTCGTTGCCTTTCATTGCCCTTGGCATTAAAAAAGGTTTGTA
>DYSM01000288.1 GCA_020718265.1 Draconibacterium orientale
TGACCTCTGAATATCAAAGCGTTATAACGAAAGTTGTAACGCTTTGTTTGTTTTCAGGACGTTTTTTGTTAGTCCTCTTGACGATACTCCGTTAAAAATTTCCGCAACCTATTAAAAATCAACAAAATAACTTAAAAATAGTGTCGTAAATATTTGGTTAAAAGCCTGAAAATCATTATCTTAGAGGATTTTCCCATAAATCTGTTCAAAATATGATTTTCGAGGCTATATTAAGCGTTAAAACATTGATATTCAATAATTTAACAATATTATCCGAATCAACCAAATTATCCAAACCCCGCAGGTATCTTTTGGTCGAAATTATGCTCTTGCCTTTGATGCCCAAAAACAAGGTGCTTTATATTACGATTTTTCGCTTTTGTCGGAAAAAAACTTGTATTTTTTCCAAGCCAAAGCAATCAGCCACAGTACTACGGCAAGCGCAATCCATGCCCATAAGGGAAACGCAGCTTTATCGCCGGAAGCATAACTGTGCATTCCTTTTGTAAAATAATAATTTACACCAAAAAATGTCATAATTACGCTCGAAAAACCGAGCACAGAACCAATATTCAGAGCTAATATATTGTTCAATTTCGGCACCAAGCGCATGTGCAAAACAACGGCATAGACCATCAGTATAACCAAAGCCCATGTTTCTTTGGCATCCCAGCCCCAATAGCGTCCCCACGATTCGTTCGCCCAAACAGCACCGAGGAATGTTCCGATGGTTGCCATAACAATGCCGATGTGCATGTTCAGTTCGTTAATATTGGTAAGTTCTTTCACGGTTTGACTGAATCTGACGTGATTTTTGGAATTTTGAACGGCATAAAGCACCAGACTCATTAGTCCTAATATAAAAGCAAGTCCCAAGAAGCAATAACTAATTACAATGATTGCCACATGAATAATAAGCCAATAGGATTTTAAAACAGGTTGAAGATTTGTGAGTTGCGGGTCGTAATTGCTAAAACCGGCTGTCATTGTGATAAGGAATGCGAGCAAAACCGTAGCAGCTAAAGTGATTTTTGAATAGCGCATGAAAATAAAGCCGGCTAATATTGCGCCCCAAGCTACGGTGATAAGGACTTCGTATCCGTTACTCCACGGCGCGTGTCCGGACAAATACCAGCGCAAACCAAGCCCGTAGGTATGGTAAAGAAATGCTAAAAATGTAATTCCGATAAAGCCCCGGAGCGCGCCGGACACAAGTTTATTCTTTTTCGAGCTTAGATGTTCCGCAAATGCCAGCACAAGCATGATTAAACTTAGAATCATGTAAACAAATTTCAGAACTACAAAAATGCGGGCTTTGTTATAATAAACTTCAAGCTGAACTTTTGTTTCGGAAGGTAGTATATTTGCGGCGGCGGATTGTTTTTGTATCTCTGAAATGTAGCCTATTATTTGGTCGGCTTCGGTGTAATTTCCTGTTTTGATACCTTCGGTCAATTTTTCAAAATACGTTTTAAACAAGGTCGCATAAGTCAATTTGGATAATCCCAAACGTTTATTGACAGAAGCCGCACTTCCGGTAAGTGCCATATAAGAAGCAGAATCCGAAACACTTACCCATGAATTATCGGCTGAATTTTCATCCGGAAACACTTTTAGCATTTCGGCGTCAAAGGTCATGAGCAAAATATTCAGTCGTTCGTTTACTTTAATAATTTCCTTATCAAAATCGCCTTGCTCAGCTTTGCTTTTTCTATAGGCATCTTCCGAAACTTGGGCGAGTTTGTATGTTCCTGTTGCATCGAAGAAATCGGTATAAGCGGCATATTTCCCTTTTACGCCTATCATGTTCAATACGGCAGCATCCTTTATAAAGATAATTTTTTGACTTTCCCAATACGTATTATCTGCCAACAAATCCATAAAAAACTGCATTCCGTTCAAAGTGCCTTTTTCTTTTGTGGAGATGCTGTTTTTCTTTGTAATTTTATGTACAACATCAAGAGCCAGTGTATGAACGGGCTGGAAACGCCCATCGAATGTTTGAACAACTAACTTTCCAAACTTATCGGCATGTGCCTTGCTTACAGCTTTTTGCGTTTGTGCCGAAGCTCCGAAAGATGACAGAACAACTAATGCAAGGATTGCTGATGTTTTTTTATCGACACGCGTTTTAGTCATCCGTTGCATGAGCAGACGTGCGCGTGAGCCTTTTGCAAAAAAAATCAGAATGAATCCCAGCGTGAACATCACGTAGCTGATGTATGTGATTATGGCACCGGGTCTGTCATGATTTACGGACAGTACTGTGCCCTTTTCATCGCGGTCATAAGACGATTGGAAGAAACGGTAACCGTCGTGGTCTAAAATATTGTTCATGTAAATTTTGTATTTTTTTTCGAGTTCGGTTCGTTCGTCTTTCAAAATCACATCACTCTCAAAAGACGACGGACTCATGGACCCGGGGTAGCGTTGCAAAATAAAATCTTCTAAATATAATGAAAACGGCAACTTTAAAGGCACACTTCCGTATCCGACGGACAAAGTCAAATTGGCGACGTTATATGTTTTCATGGTAGCATAATACCCTTCGCCGCCGTAAAGTGCAATTTCGGTTCTTTTGTTATTACTCACTACATCGACTAAAACAACATCGGGCACATTGGCTTCGGCAGTTCCGTTGCTGTATTGCTTTTTTGCTGATTTATAGTGTTTTACGAACAGAAATAGCACATCGTTTGCCACATAAACATTGTCAAACATTAATTCCGACTTGGTATGGGCTGCAATTGTATCTTGCTTCTGTTCTTCATTTACATAGAACAAAACAACGGGCGATGTTAAAAAGATACTGTCGCCGACGCTTGTTATTGATATTGAGTTCGTATCAGCAACTGTGCCGTAGCTAAATGAAATGGAACCGTTTCTATTCACTTCGCCAAACGTTACTAATTCCGTTGTATTACCGTTTTCGGCTGCAACACGATACTCCAACATATCCACACCATTTGGCACATTTTCAATGATTTGCTCTTGCGCACTCGGGTAAAATGCTTTGAATTCGAGTTTAATTTCGCCCTTCAATTTATCCGAGAACGTGTGTGTAAACGGAATGTTTTCAATGTCGTTGCGTTCCATTTTAATATCTTCAAATTCAGCCACATCGCTTCCGACAACTCCAACACGAACATGCGATTCCGAAATAAAAATCTCATCAGACGATGCTCCTTCGCGGATGTGCATTGTGCCCTCGAACCCTACATAACGCGTAACAGCCGCGCCTATTATCATGGTAACAAACCCGATATGAAACAAAAATATTGCACGTTTTCCCTTTCTGTATAACTTTCGCTTTATGGTAACTCCCAAAAGATTTATGCTCATAAGCAAAAGTGAAATTTCCAACCAACGCGCACTGTAAATAAGGTGTTTAGCAGTTTCGGTGTCGTAATAATGTTCAATGAAGGTCGCTAAGCCAACCGAAATTGCAAAAAAAACAAGCAAGACCAAAGTGAGCTTGGTTGAAAATAATATATCCTTTAATTTTGTCATTACCTAAAATTTTCAAAATTTATATCGAAATATCTGCAAAAATAAACATTATTCCATTCTTGCAATCTCAATTAAAAAAATAAAAAAGCATCAGAGACTGAACAAAGTACTGTAAATTATTGATTTATATTTCTATAGATAATAATGTAAACATAAAAATTGCTGAAAAATCAGAGGAAATTCGAAAAACAAAAACGGCCAAACCTTTACGATTGGGCAGCAAAGTTAAACAGTGATTGTAAAAAAACTCATAACACTTTGAAATACATAATGATATAGCAAAATTTAGACTTGATGTTTTTAGAAATTCTGGTGAAATTCAATTGAAACTATAAAAAAACAACTGAATGACTATTTCTTGACTACTATATGACAAAATATTCGATTGAAAAAATGACAATAAAATTCAGAATTTCAAACGTTTACCCGTTTTC
>DYSM01000289.1 GCA_020718265.1 Draconibacterium orientale
CATTTTCAAATCATAAGAAAATATAAATGAACACAAAATACATCATTTGGGATTACAACGGAACCATGCTGGACGACGTGCGGCTTTGCGTGGACACGATTAACGAAATGCTGACCGAACGAAATTGCAAACCCGTTACGACCGAAAATTACAAAATTGAATTCGATTTTCCGGTGCAAAATTATTATGCCCGCGTAGGTTTCGATTTTACAAATGAATCATTCGACATTGTGGGCGAGGAGTTTATCACACGCTACAACGCGCGACAGTCAGAATTAAAATTGCACGCCGGAATTGCCGAATTAGTCTCTGAATTGCATCGTTTGGGCTTCAAACAATCGGTGTTGTCCGCCCGAAAACAAACCGAATTGCGCTCGGAATTGAACGATTTCGGCTTAGCACATTTTTTTGAATACATCTCCGGACTTGGCGACAATCTGGCTGCCGGAAAATTGCAAAACGGTATCAATTTGCGAAAATTATTGCCTTTCGCCGACAACCAAATTCTACTTATCGGAGATACGTTGCACGATTTCCACACCGCACAAGCCATGGGCATACAGTTTATCGGGCTTGCGCTCGGACATCATTCTGTTGAAAAACTTCGACAAAGCGGCTGTAAAATCTTTGACTCAACCTCCGAGTTGCACGCACATCTGCTTAGCTCGAATCACGCCTAAACAGACATCGGTTTCAACACAATTCCGTTTCCGTTTTTTCCGTCCAGCTTGATAATCATTTCATTACAAAATTCAACAACACGAATAAATTCGTCTTCGTAGGTTGCCGTTTGTTGTGCCAAAAAATCCAAGTTAAAAAAACCGTCGTTTCGAAACGGATTTATCGTAAAATAACCCACGCGTAACGAAGTCAGATTTTGAAAGAAGTGTGTGCCTTGGCTGGGTTCAATGCGATATTGGTCAAGCCCTTGCTCCACAATCAGGCGCGCGTTGGAAATGTGTGCCCACTGCACGGGAATACCCAGCCACGGGTCGCTCGAACCCCATCTGCCTGGTCCGACGAGCACGTAATATTTTTCATCAGCAACAAATTTATCATTAATTTTTTCCAAAATCGGCACAATTTTTTTATTGTTTGCAGAATCGAAGCTTTCATTTTTTACATATACGATGTGCCTGATTTCCCGAATGATACCGTGTCCGAGCGATGACTGCGAGCGCAAAAGTAAATCGGAATCCGAAACTTCGCCGATTGAAATCTCCGATACCATAGATTCTTCAACGATAGGTCTGATTTGCAATAAGTTAAAAACTTTTCGTCCGGTAGGTTTGTAGCTTACGGCAAATTCAATTTCGACAGGATTATTCATCGCTTTTTGCGAAATATCCAATACATTTCTCATAATTTCGGCAAGCGGGAACGAGTTGTATTTCAGCACGTTCTCAAACGTAATGATGCGTTTTCCGGCGTACATTTTGCCCACGCGCAACACGTTATTTTGATAATCATAAACAGACGAAATATCGTCAATAGAGTTATCTTTTTCGGCGACCGAAATTCTGTTAGAGACAATATTAAAGCCGTCGTCCGTTGTCGGATTGAAGGTTTTTTGGCTCATATCGAGCGCGTAAAATTCCTTTTGGCTGCTTCGCAAAGCCTCTTCCGGCGATGAAAGCATCAAGATTTTTTTCGGATGCGAAGGTGAAAATCGCAAAGAACGTTTGCCCTCCACAATATATTTTCCAAGTCCAAGTGCCACATTTACAATGCCTTCTTCGGGTTTTTCGTCTTCAATCGGATAAAAATTGACCGAACGTGCAACACCTGAAAAATTCGGATAAAACAAGTCGCCGTACCAATTGCCGCATACTTCTTGCAAAACGATGCTCATTTTTTCTTCATCTATCAGATTATGAGTTGCTTGCATATAAGTTTTTGTTGCTTTATAATAGACTGAAGCATACACGGCTTTGATAGCATCTAACAAATCTTGCAAATTCTGATCCAAACTATCGTGATTATTCGGAATCATATAGGTTGCAAAAACCCCGGCAAACGGCTGATAATGTGAATCTTCCAAAACACTGGACGAGCGCACCGCAACCGGATAATCGGTTACGCGCATAAACTCTTTCAAATCTTTGATAGCCTCATCCGGAAACCATGCCTGATGAAAATGTTGGTGGATAATTTCGTCGGACGCATCGGAAAGTGCAATGTTGCGCAAGTGGTTGCGTTCCATAAATTGGTCGAAAATATCCGTCGTAACAACCACAGTTCGAGGTATTTTAACAGAAACACCGGGGAAACTTTCCAGCTCCGGATTTTGTTTAATCAAATTGTCCATAAACGCCAAGCCTTTAGCTTTTCCGCCCATGTAACCGTTGCCTATTCGCGCGAAAATCAACGACTTATCGTATTTTTCACGGTCGAATTTTGCAACCACACCACGCGATTTCGCACTTCGATACAGTGCAATGGCATCGTGAATAAACCTTCGGAGTTCTGCCGTATTATTGCCAAAATCTTCTCGCCGAATGGTTGAAAAAAAATCGGCAATCGTAAACAAAGCTCTGGCATTCAACCATTTAGTAATATGGTTTCGACTTGTATGATATTCTAACGATTTATCCGGAATTTCAAAAATGACACGTTGCAAGGCTTTCAAATCCTCCGCCAGAGCCACCGGATATCGCGTATCGGGGTCGATAAACCGAAACGGACCGAACGCAAAATATTCGTTCATAAATTCACGGAGTTCTTTATACAAATTTTCGGAAAATTTATACAAAAAACCAACTTCTATCTCTCTGGCTTTTAATTGATTAGAACTATCCGAAGATTGCAAAAGCAGCGGCAATTGACGATTATCGGCTTTGATACGTTTAAACAAGCGAATCCCTGACAACTCGTCCTGCACGCCGTTTCTCGGATATTTCGTGTCGGAAATTACGCCTAACAAATTGTCTTTGTATTTGTCATACAATCGTTTAGCTTCTTCATAATTTCGTGCAAGCAAAATCTTTGGACGTCCGCGCATTCGTAGCATTTTTTGGTGCTCATTCAAGCCTTCTTGCATGAATTTTTTGGATTGTTGAAGCAAAATTTTATACATATTGGTCAAAAATCCGGAATAAAAGCGCACGGAATCTTCAACCAAAATAATGGTTTGCACGCCGGCGAGCCGAATATCTTCGTCCACATTCATGCGGTCTTCAATAAGTTTGATAATCGCAACCAAAATATCGGCACTGCCTAACCAACTGAAAACGTAGTCGATACCGCTGAGGTCTTCGTTGCTCAGGCGCATACTCACTTCACGCGAGAACGGCGTGAGCACAACCACGGGTTTGTTCGGAAAACTTGACTTTACTACGCGCGAAAATTCAAAGGCATCGAATTTTTCGCCCACATTCAACATCGTGATAACCAAATCGATATAAGCACTATGCAACGTTTTCAGTGCTTTTTCCGCAGTATTCACACGAATGAAATTCGGAGGATTGCGCATGTTCAGCTCAACGTATTCGTTGAAAATTTGTTCCTCAATGCGTCCGTCTTCTTCCAGCGCAAAGGCGTCGTAATCGCTGCACACAATCATCACCGTGTGTACGCGTTTGGACATGAGTTGATAAAAAGGTGTTTCGCCGAAACGGATTTTGTCGAGTTTATTCGCGTGCATCTTCAAATTTTTTCCGACAAAGCTAAACGAAAAAATGAAAATTTAGCCTACCGACTCACAACAATTTTATTTTTGTAAGCACGCCGTAATGGTCGGAAACCTTGCCGGCAACATCGGTTTTGAAAATAATTTGTGAATCTTCGATGCTAAAATTTGTGCCGTTTTTTACGAAGATATAATCAATGAGTCTGGTCTAAAAAGCCTGTTTAATTTTAGCTAAACAACCTATATGCTTGATTATCAGTGCTTTTGAAAATATTTTAT
>DYSM01000290.1 GCA_020718265.1 Draconibacterium orientale
CACTCCATGCGTAATTAATCCAGATTTCGCCTTTGGTCATCATTTCTTTACCAAAGTCGGCTTCCCAACCTGCAATGTTGGGTTTGAGCAGCTTCAATTGTTTTTCAACCATCGCAAAATCCGCAGCCGTGTGGTCGTTTGAAACTTGGTAGCGTGTGCGTTTGCCCGATTCTATTTCGGAATAAAAACCTGTGATGGCAGCCACGTTGTAAATGTCCCAATAGTGGTCTTTCATCAAAATCTTTCCTTTGTTTTTGGTATCCCACAAGCATTGCCATGTTTCTACTTCGTTTTTCGGAATTAGTTTGGTATTGTACAAAATGCCCGAAGTTCCCCACATATAAGGCACCATGTAGTCGGCGGCTTTCATTCCGGGCGCACTAAATGCGTCCATTCGGTTAGAAATGAAAGGCGAAATGTTTCCAAAATAATTGGGTGTTTTGCCAAAGTTTTTATCAATCGGAAGCAACATACCGTTGCGCAACATACGCTCGATGATGTATTGAGTTGGACACACCAAATCAAAATCTTCTTTTCCCAAAGCTATTTTGGTGTACATTACTTCGGTCATATCGAATACTTGATAAACTATTTCCACTTCTTCGCCCGTTTGCTCTTTGTACCATTCGGGAAATTCGGTGAGCAAATCCTCATCGATGTAGTCAGCCCAGTTGTAAATTTTCAGAATTTTCTTACGCGAAGTTTCGCTTTCTTTGCACGAATTACTGACCATCGAAACGGTTGCAATAAACAAAAATAGCAGAAAATAATGAATGTATTTTGAATAAGAATTACGTTTCATGTGTTACAATTTCTTTTTAACGGCTCTTTGATTGATGACTAACAAAAGCACCAAAACGGTGATGAAAATAATCGACGAAAGCGGTCGCAGCTCAGGAGTAAGTCCACCTTTGCGGGCATCGGCATAAATGTAGGTCGAAAGCGTTTCGAGTCCTTCGTTTCCAATGGTAAACAAAGTAACCACAAAATCGTCGATGGAAAGCGTGAAGGCAAGAATAAAACCGCTAATCATTCCGGGTTTTAGTTCGGGCAACAAAATTCGACGCAAAGCCAACAAAGGCGTTGCTCCCAAATCCAAAGCAGCTTCGTACAAATTCGGATTCATGCGGCGCAAGCGAGGCAACACACTCAGCACCACATAAGGCGTGCAAAAAGTGATGTGTGCCAACACTACCGTAGTGTAACCTTGCGAAATGCCAATGCTTACAAAAAGCAAAAACAGTGAAATAGCCGTAATAATGTCGGGATTGAGAATTGGAATTATATTGGCAGTTTGAACGGCTTTTTGTTGTCGTGGGTTCAAATTGTGAATGCCAATGGCTGCCATTGTACCCAACAAAGTAGATGCAAATGCCGAAATCAACCCAATAATAAGCGTATTCCACAAAGCACTCGTGAGCGAATGGTGCACGCCGCCTTGAAAAAGCGAAGTGTAAAGTTTCAATGAAAAACCAGTCCAATTGCCCAAAACTTTGGCTTCGGTAAATGAAAAAATGATGATGATAAAAATGGGTGCATAAAGCATTGCCAACAACAGCCCTAAATACGAGTAAGTTACGAGTTTTTTTGTCATATCAAATTGCCCTCCTCTGCTGCTTTTGTATTGCTTTCAGTGTTAATGAGCGAAGTAAATCCTATCAAAAGAAGCATTACAAGCGACAAAGCCGCACCGTAATTCCACATTCCGTTGTAAATATTTTCTTGCAGCGTGGTTCCGAAGAGCTTAATGTTGTTGATAGTAAGCAGTTCGGCAATAGCAAAAGTAGAAATTACCGGCATAAAAACCATCATAATGCCACTCGAAATGCCCGGAAAGGACAAGGGCAAGATGGTTTTGAAAAACACTTGTCGAGGATTTGCTCCCAAATCTTGAGTGGCTTCAATCAAACTTTTGTCTGTTTTTTGCAAAATATTGTAAATAGGATAAATCATAAAGGGCAGAAAATTATAAACCATTCCGAAAAGAAGCGCACCTTCGCCCAAGGGTAATTTCAAAAAGTCGAACAGTGCAACGGTGGCTAAGGTTCGTATCAAAAAATTAATCCACATGGGAAGAATGAAAAGAATAACTAAGAGTTTTGCTCTTGCCGAATCCATTCTGCTCAATAAATAAGCTGCCGGATAACCCAACAAAATGCACAGAAAGGTAGTAATTAAAGCAACTCCAATGGAATAAATAAACGTATTCATGGCTTCGGGTTGCATCAAAAACTTGCGAAAGTTGGTTAGCGAAAGTTCGCCTTCGTTGTTTGTAAAGGCATAAAAAACAATTAAAAGCATGGGTATTAGCACAAAAAGAGCTAAGTACAGCACATAAGGAATAGTCCAATTCCTTCTACGTCCGAAATAAGATGCTATTTTGGTTTGCACGTTTTATACTTGGGGGTTTAAATGTTTTCGATTTTGATAAACTCTGGCATAATGCTAATTCCTATTCGGTCGGCATCGTCCCAAATGTCGTTTGTATCAACAAAAATATTGTCGCCATCTTGAGTTAGAACTGTAATGTGGTAGTGGTTTCCTTTGTAAAGAATAAAACTTACCACACCGCTGAGCATTCCTTCTTCTTCGTTGTCGTGTAGCAAAACGTTTGCAAATTCAACCAAAACTTTCACTTTTGTACCGACAGCAAATTTTTGTGCCTCGTTGCATTTGAATGTTTGGTCTAAAAATTTTACATGATTTTTGTCCACCACTATTCCTTCAAACGTATTTAAGTGGCGTTCTTTTTTCATTACCTGAATATCAAAAGGCTTTACACGCAAACCCACAGTACGTCCAACTTCAAACTGGTGGTAATCTTGAATCATAAATTCAAAACCTTCGGGTGTGAGTACCATCATTTCGTAATGCACACCTTTGAAAATACACGAAGTAACTTGTCCGCTAAATTGTGCGGCTTCCGAGAGTTCAAAAATGTAAATATCTTCGGGTCTTATTACTACTTCAACGGGTTCGTTAGGCGCAAAACCTTTATCAACGCATTCTATTTCGTGCCCTGCAAAACTCACAAGGCTATCTTTTATCATAATTCCGTTGAGAATGTTGCTTTCGCCAATAAAATCGGCAACATAAGAGTTAGCCGGTTCGTTGTAAATTTCGGTTGGCGTGCCAATTTGTTGAATCACACCTTCACGCATTACTACAATTCGGTCGCTCAGTGTCAATGCTTCTTCTTGGTCGTGCGTGATGTAAACAAAGCTGATTCCAAGTTTTTTGTGCATCGCTTTAATTTCCATTTGCATATCTTTTCGCATTTTAAGGTCGAGCGCAGCAAGAGGCTCGTCGAGCAAAAGCACTTCGGGTTGGTTTACAATGGCACGTGCTATGGCAACACGTTGTTGCTGTCCGCCCGAAAGAGAATCGACATCACGCTCTTCGTAGTCGGTCATAATCACCATTTTGAGTACTTGCATTACCCTTTTTTGAATTTCTTCTTTTGGCATTTTTTTCAATTGAAGACCAAAGGCAATGTTGTTGTACACATTCAGATGCGGAAAAAGAGCATATTTCTGAAAAACAGTATTTACCGGACGCAAGTGTGGCGGCGTGTGCGTCATTTCCTTGCCATCGATGGTTATTTTTCCGCCGGAAGCCTTCAAAAAACCTGCGATGAGCCTCATTAAGGTTGTTTTTCCACAACCCGAAGGTCCTAAAATGGTTACAAACTCACCTTTCCCTATCGAGAGGTTGATGTCTTTGAGCACTGTTTTGTCGCCAAAAGTGTGCGATAAATGCTCAATGGTAATAATATCGTTGGCAATGTTTTGCATCTATTTAATAAAGAATAAACGTTGAGTGAATACGATAGTTACTTAAATTAAAATTAATTGCAAAAGTAAAAATTAATTATGAATTATGAATT
>DYSM01000020.1 GCA_020718265.1 Draconibacterium orientale
TCAAGCATATAGATTGTTTAGCTAAAATAAAACAGGCTTTTTAGACCGGACTCATGAATATGTTCCGGAGACAGAAAATAAATTTTGTACTAAAAAATTATTGAATTATAAAAAAATTCTTACCTTGGCACAAAAATTCCAGACCATGTCAATGCCCGAATTACATTGTCCGTCGTGTGGCGCGCCCCTGAAATTGGCGTATCGGTTTTCGCAAATGGTGGTGTGCGGTTTTTGCGACCAAACCTCGCATTTGGAAAATAACGGTTTAGTAGCCAAAGGCGAAAAACAAAAGCTTTCGGACTATGGCTCAAAGCTTTATACCGGAGCGGATGGTAAAATCTTAAATCGTTCCATGCGTGTACTCGGTCGTTTGCGCTATGAATATCCCGACGGATTTTGGGACGAATGGTGTATAAAATTCGATGATGACGACAATTTTTTCTGGTTGCAGGAAGACGAAGGTGATTACGCACTTTTTGCCGAAGAACAAGTGTCGGAAAATTTACCGGCATTTGAAAAAGCTCAAGTTGGTGTATCATACCCGTTTAACGGTATTAATTTCTTTGTTTCGGAAAAAAACAGAGGTTGGATTGCCGGCGGCGAAGGCGAACTTCCGCATCGCGTAACGCCCGGTGAAAAAGCTGATTTTATTGACGGTTTCATCGTTGGTCAGCAACGCCAAGCCGCATTTGAACTCCTTTCCTCCGGAACACAATATTTTACGGGAGATGTAATTCAGCCTGAAAATATCGACATAAAATCGAAAGATTATGGCTTTTAGTGCAAAAAAAATAAGACAGTTCAAGTGCCCGAACTGCGGCGGCGAGTTGCAATTGCAAAATGCTCGTACAAAATACGTTGCGTGCCCGTACTGCGGAACCACAGCCGATGCAAGCACGGATGCCTACAAAATACTGACAAAAGCTGAAAATCCCAACAAATTTCCGCCGCGCTCGTTCCTAAAACTCGGCATGACCGGCGAAATTTACGGCAAAGCCTTCAAAATCATCGGGCGCACATGCTGGCGCAGTCGATACAAAGAATATTGGTCGGAAGAAGGCGAAACCGGCTATTCCGATGAAACATGGACGTTTGACGAGTGGCTGCTCATCAACGAAGACGGCGGTTACAAAACAATTATAGAAGATTCGGAAGGTTACTCATTTTCAGATACTTTGATTCCAAAATTTCCGATTTTACCACGCGAAAATTCGTATGTGCCGGATTTCAGAGACGGGAAAACACAACAACGCGTGCAAGAATATGGAACGTCTGACATTCGTTATTTTGAAGGCGAAAGCACATACTTAGTTGCGCCCGGAAACAAAGCCGGATTTTCGGAATATCGCACATTTTCAACTGCTTACATTGCCGAATGGCGTTTTGACGACAAAAACCAAATCAAAGAAATCGAATTTTTTGAAGAACGAAAAATCAAGAAAGCCGATTTGATGGACATGTTCCGAAACGACCCAAGCATACGTGAAAAACTTGAGAACGCTGAACTAAAACGTAAAGAGAATAAAATCAACAAATATGTGATGGTTTTCACAGGGTTGGCACTCTTTATATATGCCGTATTTTTTACCGGCGATAATTACAACTACCACAACACGTTTACCGAAGTTTTTAATCCGTATGAAGCTGAAAAAACTCAACCATGGAAAAGCTTGAATGACAGCACCGAAGTCCTCAGTATTGTCAGCTCAAACCTGTTTCCGGCAACTGTGGAAGACGTTACTATTGACCTCAGCCTAACCCCAAGTGTATCAGACAGTTCCGAATGTCGAATGACCTTGTTCGTTTTGGATGATAAAAGCGATACATTATACGCACAATCAGGCTTTTACTACCAATATACGAAAGGCTACTATCCGGACAGCACGGAATATGACTACCAATACGCATCGAATACGTCAGGATTTTTTCAAAGTTTTTTGGTAAAATTTGAGAAAAACGAAAACTTACGCATCGGAGTTTCCTTTGAAGTTCCCAAAAAACGGAAGTTAAACGATACTCTTAGTACGAACGTTTCCGTGTATTCGTCAAAACCACATGTTAATACGGGCTTCGCAATCATTATCGGACTGTTACTCATCGCAGTAGGCTTATTCTTTAAAACCCGAAAAAATAATCTTTTAAAATAAAAACTTATGAAACCGTCAAACTATATCGTAATAGGAATAACAGCTTTTTTTGCAATTGTGGGAATTTATTCCACCACACAACCATACATAAACACAAGCACTTACAACACAAATTTGAAAGGTCATCGCGGATTTGAACAAAAAATTGCCATATTCCAAACCATCCGACAAGGCGGAAGCAGCAATTACAGTTCAACATCTACAGATTACAGCTCAAGTTCATATTCAAGCTCATCGTCAAGCAGTTACGACTACGACAGCGATGACGACCGAGACTATTCCGGCGGCGGCTCATCCTACGGAAAATAGTTTGATGAGTTGATTTTGTAATGTGTTGATGTGTTAATTTGATTTCATAATTCATAATTCATAAAAAAATGATTTACAATGTTTTAGCTAAAATAACTCCCGACTTATCGGGTGAAGTAATCGAGACCATGATTTATGCACTTTTGGGTGTAATTTTTGCCGCACTCGCCTATTTTGTGGTCGATTTGATAATTCCCGGAAAAATGGGAAAACAAATAGCCGAAGAAAAAAACTTGCCGATTGCAGTGGTTGCCGGCTCAATGATTTTAGGGATTTGCATCATTATAGCAGCATCAATAGCAAGCTAAAAATTTTGACTTTGCCAAAGTTCAGTCAAAAATTATCAAATACAAATCCTTGTTTCATTCCGAGCGTGCAATTTATCCCGTCCTTTTAGCCTCAGTGTTTATCATTGCGGCTTGTGGAATTTTGTACGAACTTTTGCTCAGCAGTATATCGTCTTACTTTCTGGGAAACAGCATTTTACAGTTTTCGCTGACCATTGGTTTGTTCCTGTTTTTCATGGGTGTAGGGTCGTTTTTATCTAAATATTTGAAAGAAAATTTATTTGAAACATTTATTACCGTAGAAATAATTCTTGGTGTAATTGGCGGAATATCAGCAACTTCGCTTTATTTGACTTTTGCTTATTCGGCACATTATTATCTTTACAATTTTATTTTTATTGCACTCATAGGCTCGCTCATCGGCTTAGAAATTCCAATCGTAGCACGCATTATCAACAAATATTCAAGTTTAAAAGAAACCGTTGCCAAAGTTTTTTCGTTCGATTATATTGGTGCACTTGCCGCGTCAGTGCTTTTTCCGTTGGTGCTTTTGCCTTGGCTTGGCGTAATCAAAACCGCATTTCTTATCGGCATAATCAACTTATTTATAGCGTTTTACAACGCACTTTTTTTCAGGAAAATTTTAAAAAACGGCGTACGCCAAGCTCTAATTTCAGCCGCTTTAATTGTTGTTTTCGGAGTCGGAATCTATTTTGCGCCACGTATTGACGACAAATTGGAACAAAAAATTTACCAAGACAGGATTATTTACAAAACACAAACTCAGTATCAGCACATCGTTGTAACACGTTGGAACACAGACTACAGGCTGTTTATTAACGGCGCAATTCAATTTTCAAGTTCCGACGAATATCGCTACCACGAAAGCTTGGTGCATCTGCCAATGAATCTGGCACTTACGCATGAAAAAATCTTGGTTCTCGGCGGCGGCGACGGACTTGTAATTCGAGAAATTTTGAAATATCCCGATGTCAAAGAAGTTCACCTTGTCGATTTAGACCCGGCAATTACCGATTTGGCAAAAACAAACGACATTTTTACAAAGCTGAATGACAATTCGATGAACGACCCTCGCGTAAAAATTTTCAACGAAGATGCCTATAATTTCATTCAAAAGTCGTCGGAAGTTTACTCTGCCATCATCATCGACCTACCCGACCCTAACGACACCGGACTCGGAAAACTCTATACCAAAGAGTTTTACATGATGCTTGCCGGCAGACTCGACAAAAGCGGCGTACTCGTAACGCAGGCAACTTCGCCATATTTTTCAAATAAAGCCTATTGGTGCGTTGTGCACACGCTCGGCGAAGTGTTTGAGCATCCGCTGGCATACCAAACCAACGTACCGACCTTTGGCATCTGGGGTTTTGTGGCAGCAGGTAAACCAATTGATTTTCAATTTAAAACAGACTCCGTAAACTTCAAAAAAAACATTGCCGAAACTGTAAATTCACGATTGGAAACACAAGCATTTTCCAAAAATTTGCGTTATTTGAACTCCGAAATCGTTCCGACCATGCTCACCTTTGAACGCGATTTGCAAGAATCCGAAACCGAAATCAATCTAATAGGAACCCAACAACTTGTGAAATATTACATGCAAAGCGCAGATATGTGGCGGTAAAACTTATATAAAAAAATCAAACGATATTCAATTCGGTCGGATTTCTGCGGCAATCAAAAACTGTGGCTATTGTTATTACTTGATTTTCAAACCAATAAACTATTTTTTAATTACTTTCGACCAAATAGCGAAAATCCTCTTTATGGCTACACAGCAATTCTTCTTTTGCTCCGGAAAGCTGATTAAGATACAGAATATCAACTCGGTTGAGAAGCTGACCTACGATTTTGTCAGCAGTTTTTTTACCGGCTTTTTCAAAATAATAATTAAAATTTCGTAGAGTTGAGAAATTGCAGATTCTGACCACTCAATTTTTATTTCCATTGTCTGACAATTTGTTTCAAATCATTATGGCTGACTGTTTTGCCATTACGAACGTCATCTTTTGCATTGGAAATCAAATGATTAAACTCATCCAAGCTCATCGGATTAATATTAGTTTCGGTAGTTCTTTTTCGTTCGGATTTGAAAAAAGATTCTAATTTCTCAATGATTTTCTCATCAGAAATCTCTAAGAATTCTTCTATCAAATTTAATTTTCTTACGCTAATGTCCATTTTTTCATCTTTGAATATACAAAGATACAGAAATATTTTAAAACATTTTATAAAAAATATAGGAAATCAACAGAACTGTTGTGAAAGCGGAATTTCAAAACCTAATTTTATCTATCTTTGCCAAAATATTTTTTTTAATGAAACGCATTCGCAAACCGCTTCCGATTTTTGAACAAGTTGAAATTCTGGATCTTACCATAGAAGGCAAAGCTGTAGCCAAAGTCCATTACGGCGACGACGAAAGAAAAATTACCGTTTTTGTGAGCCAAGCAGTGCCGGGCGATGTGGCGGATTTGCGCGTGGTTGAAAAGAAAAAAAATTATATCGAAGCAGTGCCTATAAAATTTCACAAATTTTCGGAAAAACGAATTCAGGGATTTTGCGAGCATTTTGGGGTTTGCGGAGGTTGCACGCGACAATTTATTTCGTACGACGACCAACTTTTTTACAAAGAAAAAGCCACAAACGATGTTCTGCTACGCATCGGTCGCATTGAACTGCCTGTGCCTGAGCCGATTCTGGCTTCGGAAGAAATTCAATATTATCGAAATAAATTGGAATACACGTTTTCCAACAAACGCTGGCTCACAGACGCGGACATGGACACGCGCGATGCGATTACGGATAACGATGCACTCGGATTCCACGTGCCCGGACGGTTCGACAAAGTTTTGGACATCAAAAACTGTTGGCTTCAGCCCGAACCGTCTAACAAAATTCGACTTGCGATTAAAGAATACGCACTTGCTAACAACTTGACTTTCTTTGACATACGCGAGCAAACAGGTTTGTTGCGTACGCTCGTCATACGCACAGCCGTTACGGGCGATGTGATGGTAATTGTATCATTTTTCGACCCTGAATTTGAAAAAATTGAGGGTTTAATGCAACATCTTGCCGAAAAATTTCCGGAAATAACGTCTCTCAATTATGTTCACAATCCGAAACGAAACGACATCATAAGTGATTTAGAAACAACAACTTACAAAGGAAAACCATATATTATGGAAACGATGGAAGATTTACAATTTATTGTCGGTCCGAAATCGTTTTACCAAACCAACGCCAAGCAAGCCCTCCGCCTCTATCAACTTGTGCGCGAATATGCTGATTTACAAGGCAATGAAATCGTTTACGACCTTTACACAGGCACGGGCACGATTGCACAATTTATTGCCCAAAAAGCAAAGAAAGTCGTTGGTATTGAATATGTTGAATCGGCAATTGAAGATGCGAAACAAAATGCGGAATTGAACAAACTAACCAACACTTCTTTTTTTGCCGGAGATATAAAAGATGTTCTAAATCAAGAGTTTATACAAAAATACGGAACGCCCGACGTAATCATCACCGACCCGCCGCGAGCCGGAATGCACAAAGATGTTGTGAATACGATTTTGCGTATCGAACCAAAAAAAATTGTGTATGTGAGTTGTAATCCGGCAACGCAAGCTCGTGATTTACAGTTACTTGACATAAAATATCGAGTTCTTCGCACGCGCCCTGTGGATATGTTTCCGCATACGCATCATACCGAAAATATTGTGCTTTTGGAACTGAAATCGCAAAGTTTATAGCAAAAAGTTTATGCTGTAGCGAAAATTTCTAAAAAAAATACAAAAGTTTATGCTATAACATAAACTTTTGTATTTTTACCGAATATTTATGCTATAACATAAACTTTTTAAAATGATAGAACGTTTTCATTATACAGAGCTTATTCGTCCGTTTTTTAATAAACAGATTATCAAAGTTTTAACAGGTCAGAGACGTGTAGGGAAAAGCTATATTCTAAAAATGCTTATCTCAATAATTGAGCGTGAATTTCCCGACGGAAATATTATTTACATTGATAAAGAAAAATACAACTTCAATTTTCTGAAAACAGATTCCGATTTGATGAACTACATTGAAACGGAAAAGAAATCGTGTATGAATTATCTTTTTATAGATGAAATTCAGGACATTGAAGGCTTTGAACACGTGCTAAGAAGTTTACATTCCGAACCAAATTTCGATATTTATTGCACAGGAAGTAATGCAAAATTATTTTCCTCAGAGCTTGCTACGTTTTTATCCGGCAGACAAATTTCGTTTCATATAGGAAGTCTCTCATTTATAGAGTTTTGCAAATTTCATAACTATAATCACGATAATCAAAGTTTATTAAAATATATGCAGTTCGGCGGATTGCCGTATTTAATTCATCTTCCTGATAACGAACAAATTAGATACGAGTATTTAACAAATATTCAATCTACTATTTTGTATCGCGACGTCATTAGCCGGAATAATGTTCGGGATACGCGTTTTTTTTCCGATTTGCTCAATTTTCTTGCCGATAATACCGGAAGTATATTTTCAGCATTAAAAATCTCAAAATATCTTAAAAATCAGAAGATTAATAAAAATGTACCACTCATTCTGGACTATATCAGTTTCATCGAAAACGCATTTCTGATAAACAAAGTTAAACGATTGGATTTGACAGGAAAATCACATTTTGAGGTCGGCGAAAAATATTATTTTGAAGATATCGGATTGAGAAATTCAATCGTAGGATTTCGGACAGCCGATTTTGGAAAAATAATGGAAAATATTGTGTATCTGCACTTAAAACATCTGGGTTATTCGGTTTCCGTGGGCGTAACGGGTAGTGCTGAAATTGATTTTGCCGCTGAAAAAAACAACGAAAAAATATACGTTCAGGTCTGTTACTTACTTTCAAATGAAGAAACAATAGAACGTGAATTTGGAAATTTGCTAAAAATACAAGATAATTACCCAAAATTTGTTGTTTCTTTCGATGAATTTTCGGCTCAAAATACTTACAAAGGCATTGCACACAACACACTTCTCGAATTTTTAAAGATAGAAAACTTCTGACACAAAGCAATCTTCCGGCTAAATTTTCTCCGGAAAGTTTCCTGCAATACTTTTTTTATTACATTTGCATCTTGAAACAAAAACTGTAACAAATGTTCGACAATTTATCGGATAAATTAGAAAAATCGTTTAAACTTCTCAAAGGAGAAGGCAAAATAACCGAAATTAACATCGCCGAAGCCCTCAAAGAAGTGCGTCGCGCCTTGTTGGACGCCGATGTGAGCTATGCGATAGCCAAAGATTTTACCAACGCCGTGAAAGAAAAATCGCTCGGCGAAGAGGTTTTTAAATCGGTAAAACCGCAACAACAAATCATCAAAATCGTTCACGATGAGTTAGTTGCGCTCATGGGCGGCGACCATGCCGAAATCAATCTGAAAAATAAACCGACCATAATTTTGATTGCCGGTTTGCAAGGTTCAGGTAAAACAACCTTTACCGGAAAATTAGCAAATTTGCTCAAAACCAAAAAAGGAAAATATCCGCTCGTAGTTGCCGGCGACGTGTATCGCCCGGCTGCTGTTGAACAATTGAAAGTGCTTGCTGCTCAGGTCGGTGTGGACGTTTATACCGAAGAAGGCAACAATAAACCGGTTGAACTTGCACGCGCCGCCGTAAAATATGCCGAACAAAAAGGACACGATGTTATAATTATCGACACCGCCGGTCGTTTAGCGATTGACGAGGCGATGATGGTTGAAATTACGGAAGTCAAAAAAGCCGTAAACCCGCACGAAATCTTGTTTGTTGTGGATGCCATGACCGGACAGGATGCCGTAAATACCGCCAAAGAATTTAACGACAGACTGAATTTTGACGGCGTTGTACTCACAAAACTCGACGGTGATACGCGCGGCGGAGCTGCTCTGACGATTCGTTCAGTTGTAAAAAAACCGATAAAATTTGTCGGAACCGGCGAAAAAGTCGATGCGCTTGATATTTTCTACCCAAAACGTATGGCTGACCGTATTTTGGGCATGGGCGACATCGTTTCGTTGGTGGAAAAAGCGCAGGAGCAAATAGACGAAGAAGAAGCAAAACGCCTAAAAAAACGCCTGACAGAGAACCAGTTCGACTTCAACGACTTCTTGAAACAATTGCAACAAATCAAGAAAATGGGAAATATCAAAGACCTTATGTCGATGATTCCCGGCGTGGGCAAAATGGTCAAGAAAATGGACATTGACAACGATGCGTTCAAAGGCGTGGAAGCGATAATTTATTCCATGACACCGCTCGAACGCGCAAATCCGGCACTCATCAACGGAAGTCGGCGTAAACGCATTGCCGACGGCAGCGGCACTGATGTTCAGGAAGTTAACCGTTTGTTGAAACAATTCGGCGAAACTAAAAAGATGATGAAAATGGTTGCCGGCGGTCAAATTCCCGGAAAACCTGCAGCCGCAAAAGGCAAAGATAAAAAGAAACGACGATAGTCTAATCTATTGTAAATGACCATTATAGACGGAAATAAAATTTCGGCACAGCTCAAAGCCGAACTCAAAGAACAAGTAGAACAAAGGCTGAATGCGGGCAAAAAACGTCCGCATTTGGCTGCGATTCTTGTTGGAAATGACGGCGCAAGCGAAACCTATATCGGGCACAAAGTGAAAGCCTGCGAATTTGTCGGATTCAAGTCCACTATTGTCAGATTAAGTTCCGAAATATCTGAAAATCAACTCATTGAAGAAATTCAAAAATTAAATACTGACAAAGATATTGACGGTATTATCGTGCAACTTCCGTTACCGAAACACATTTCGGAAGAACGAGTGATTGAAACAATTTCTCCACAAAAAGATGTGGACGGTTTTACAGCCGTAAGCGCCGGCAAACTACTAATCGGACAAAAAGGGTTTGTTTCGGCAACACCTGCGGGAATTGTGGAACTCATTGAACGTTACCACATTCCAACAGCCGGAAAACATTGTGTGGTGCTCGGACGAAGCAACATTGTGGGCAAACCGATGGCTGTTTTGATGTCGCGCAAAGGTTACCCCGGCGATGCGACGGTTACAATTTGCCACAGTAAAAGCGAAAATTTAAGCGAAATTACAAAATCGGCTGATATTCTGATAGTTGCACTCGGAATTCCGAATTATGTTACCGCTGATATGGTAAAAGTTGGAGCAGTTGTGATTGATGTTGGCATAACACGCATAAAATCAGACACTTCCAAAACAGGATGGAAAATTGTAGGAGATGTTAATTTCGATGAAGTTTCGGAAAAATGCAGTTTTATCACGCCGGTTCCGGGCGGTGTAGGTCCGATGACCATTGTGTCTTTGCTAAAAAATACGTTGGAAGCTTGCTCGAAAAAATCGTAAAAAAACACAAAATATAAAACAAACTAACCAATCTTCTCTTTTACAGCATTTTTCAAAGCTGCAGGCAGCACAGGTTTTACCATAAAAGAAGCTCCGATTATACTCTCAGCTCTGTTTCGAGTGGATTTATCGGAATTTCCGGAAACAAAAATCACAGGAGTTTGAGAAAATTTGCGAATTTCTTCTACCGCCGAAACGCCGTCCGTTTCGCCGGCAAGAAAAATGTCCATCAAAATCAAATCTATCTCATTATCTTTTACATACGCAATTGCATCTTCACCTTTTGTAAGAGATTTTGCAACAGTGTAACCGGCTGATTCGACAATTTTTCGATTGAGCAGTGCCAGCAAAAGTTCGTCTTCTACGATTAAAATTTTCTTCATTGACTTATTTTTGTCGTCCAAAGATAACAAACAATTTATAACAAACAAGTTTTAGACGCAATAAATTTATTCGGATATTTCAAAAGACAAACTAAACTCAAAGCCTTTACGGTATCCCGTAACGATGTTGAACTCTCCGTTTAACTGACTAATATTCAATGAAATAATAGAAAAACCGGTCGTCTCAAACACCTTAGGTTGGTTCGCCATTCCGATACCGTTGTCGGCAATACGGAGTTGCCAAGTTCTGGTATCGAATTCATTTTTTTTCAAACTTATCTCAATTATTCCGTTTTGGTTGCCAATAAAGGCGTGTTTATAACTATTGGTAATCAGCTCATTACAAATCAATGCTAAAGGTACGGCAGTTTTAAGAGGCAGCAGAACATCCGATGCGTCAATTGAAATATCGATATGTCCGGAAACTAAGTCGTAATTGGAATTCAGGAAATATTTTTTCAGGAAATTTCCGAAATTTATTGCCTCGAAATCTCCGCTGTCATATAAATTTTCATAAATTAGCGAAAAGGTAAATACTCGGCTGTGAATTTCTTCAAGTGGCTGTTTTTCAATCGGATTCACTTTGTTTTCCATCTGAAGTTGAATCAAACCTGCAATGAGAGCAAGGTTATTTTTGACTCGATGATGCACCTCTGCGAGTAAAATTTCTTTTTCGGACAACAATTTTAATAATTGAACGTTTGACTGAGCTTTTGAACGGAACATTCGGTACATCAACAAAATAACTGTTGCTGCAAGAATCAAAATTCCGCTGATAACGGTAATAAGTAACTGTCGACTGGCTCTAATTCGTTGATTTTCTTTATCTTTTTCTAAAAATAATATTTGTTTCTTATTTTGATCTAGCTCAAAATTCACTTGCATTCTGAAGGTATTTTGTTGAATTTCTTCGCTTATTAAGCTGTCTTTCAGTAGATTAAACTGAATTTGATACAAATAAGCTTTTTTAAAATCGTTTTTTTGCATATAAAGTTCGGAAAAATTTTGATATGCAAGCGCAATGTTTTGTTTAGAATCAATTTCACGGGCTAAGGCTAAGCCTTCGGTCAAAAGTAATTCGGCCCCGTCGAAATTTTTAAGTTGAATTTGAGTATATGCCAATTCGAGAACGGCAACCGCACTGTAAAGTTTCTTTTCCGTTACGAGGTTGGTTTCCAATGCTAAATTAAAATATTTTGCAGATTCAGTGTAATTTTTCATCATAGAAAATGCCTTGCCGATGCTAATTTGAGTGATAAGAATTCCGTCTCTATTATTGTTTTCTATATTTTTTTTGAGCGATTGTTTGAAAAAATCCAAGGCTTCCGAATAATTTTCCTGCTCAAAACACACATCACCCAAATTATTCAAATTAATGGCTTGGCTTTCGTCATTTCCGAGTTTATAGGCAAGTTCCAAAGCTTGTTCGAACTGCTTTTTTGCTTCATCGTAGTTTCGGATTGCTAAATAAGAATTTCCTAAACCATTGATTGCGTACATTTTAGTTTGAATTTTGCCCGCTTTATCTGCTGCTTTTAAGGCTTCTGCATGAAAATGTATGGCTTGCTGATGGTTGTCTGTTCGGCGCCATGCCACGGCGATGTTGTTTAGACAGACTGCCTCAAGTTCCACATCGCCCAATTCTTTTGCTAAATCGAGAGCAACTGTATGATATTCAATAGCATCCACATATCGCGACTTTGCTCTGGAGATTAATCCGTACATGTTCCAATGCAAAATCATGCCTTTTTTCCACGGAATTTGAGAGGAAATTAGATATGCAGAATCCGCATTTGCTTTGGCTTCTGCATAGCTCTCATGCTCGTATAGTGCAAGTCTTGATTTTTCCAAAAACGACAGCACTCTTGCCGTGTCTTGCATTCTGCCGGTAAATTCGGGGAGTTTAGAATCTCCTAAAAACTGTCCCGAAACCTTTAAACTTAGACATAAAAGAACAATTGTAAGCCAATATAGTTTCCGATTTGCCAATAATTTAACTATTTCGGATAATTAATTGGTTGCGGTCTGCTCCCGTTGAAACGATACTGACCGGCACATTTGTCTCTTTTTCAATAAATTCTATGTAATCCAATAGCGGTTTCGGCAAATTATCGTTTGAAATATCATCAGAAAAATTTGCCCAAGGTTGAACATTTGAGTACACAGGCTTTACGGTTTCGATGGCTTCCGACGGGAAATAATCAATTTCGTTGCCGTTCGGTAGGGCATAAAATTTTGCGACTTTTATGGAATCAAATCCGCAAAGTACGTCGGCTTTTGTCATAATCAAGTCTGTTACGCCGTTGATATTCACGGCATATTTCAGCGCGGGCATGTCAAGCCAGCCGCAACGACGCGGACGTCCGGTAGTTGAGCCAAATTCTTTGCCAATTTCACCAATTTTATTTCCGTAATCATCGAAAAGTTCTGTCGGAAACGGTCCGCTGCCCACACGTGTAACGTAAGCTTTGAAAATTCCGAATACGCGACCGATTTTTTGCGGTGCTACACCCAAACCGATGCAAACGCCGGCAGTCGTTGTAACAGAGGATGTTACGAACGGATATGTTCCTGCATAAATGTCTAAAAGTGTGCCTTGTGCGCCTTCTGCCAATATTTTTTTTCCGGAATCTAAGGCTTTATTTATATATCTTTCGGTATCAATGAGTTTCAACTTAGATAATTGTTCGATGCTTTTAAACCATGTATCTTCTTGTAAATCAATGTTGTCTGTAAAATTTAGACTTTTTATTTGAAGTAGATGATAGGATTTTAATTTTTCATATTTTGAGCGAAAATCATCCGACAAAATATCGCCGACGCGCAAAGCATTTCGGCTGATTGCGTCCGTGTATACAGGTCCGATACCTTTGAGCGTAGAACCGATTTTGGATGCACCTTTGGACTGTTCTTGTGCCGCATCCAACATGCGATGTGTTGGCAAAATAAGGGTGGCTTTCTTGGATATGAACAAGTTAGCACGCGGATTGAAGCCGGATTTTTCCAAATCTGAAATTTCGTTCAACAACGTGAGCGGACACAAAACGACGCCGTTTCCGATGATATTTTCAGTATTTTCACGAAATATTCCGGACGGAATAAGATGTAAAACGTATTTTTTTCCGTCGAAAATGAGTGTATGCCCCGCGTTCGGTCCTCCTTGAAAACGTGCAACCACATCGTATTGAGGTGCAAGCACATCGACAATTTTGCCCTTGCCTTCGTCGCCCCATTGTAAGCCTAAAAGTACATCTATTTTCATGTTTTATGTTTTAAAAATGCTGTTTACGCCTCTTTTTCCGGTTCTTTTGAGGTGCAATCTTTGCACGTGCCGTAAAAATAAAGGGAATGGTATTCGACTTTAAAATCCATTAATTTACTTATTGTGGATTGAATTTGCTGAATGCGCGGGTCGCAAAATTCGATAACCTTGCCGCAACTTTTGCAAACCATGTGATCATGTTGTTTGTATTTATACGCACGCTCAAATTGCGCGATATTTTTACCGAATTGATGCCGGATAACCAAACCGCTGTTAAGGAGCAATTCTATTGTGTTATAGAGAGTTGCGCGACTCACGCGATAATTTTTACCTTTCATAAAGATAAAAAGCGATTCGACATCAAAATGTCCTTCGCGTGAGTAAATTTCCTCGAGTATGGCAAAGCGCTCGGGTGTTTTGCGGTGTCCGTTTTTTTCGAGATATTCGGTAAATATTTGCTTAACCGTGCCTTTTACATCTACTGTTGCCATATTTTCTCTGATTTCAAAAAAAAAGGCTGCGTTTTTCGGCAGCTTTTTATCCTTAGTTTACACATTTTCAGTATGCTCGAAGTTCAAAAGGTAAATAGGATATGCTTTTGAGTTCATCTCCGCGTTCTTCCATACCTTCGTCTTCTTTGCTGTGTTCCCACACAACTTTTACTTTTTTATTTACGTCCTGAATGTGTTCCAGAATGACGATAAGTTTGGTCAGCATCCGTGCGGTTGATGAGTTATAATAGTCTAATTTAAAATAGAATATCGTTTCATCGTTCGGGTGTTCCACATATTCTTCAACCCATTCGAGAATTGGTTTAAAAAATTTATTACCGTCTTCCGGCAGTACGCGTCCCCAAATGCGAAACTCGCCGGTCTTCGGGTCTAAGATTACTCCGGGCAAATCGTCAGTCGGGCTTATGTATAATCTTTTCAGCATAATCAATAATCAAAGTTGAATGATTTTATTTCGAAAGGAATATCTACGGTTTCTTGAAATTCTTCGCCGTTTTCACGCATAATTTCGTCACCTTCATCGTACATCCATAGCACTTTCACGGTTTTGCCCTTCTTGTGTAAGGCTTCCAACAAGGTAAGAATTGCAATAATTTGTCGAACAGAAGCCGAATTGTAATACTCAAAATTGATTACAAAATTCGTTTCTTTGTTCGGATTTTCGGCATAAGCTCGAATATACTCAAGAACCGGCTCATAAAATTCTGTCGCATCTTCCGGTAACGATTTGCCGTATATTTCAAAAATATCGCGTGTCGGGTCGATAATTACGCCGGGCGTGTCGCTTTTGGGTTCAATTTTCAGCATATTCAATCTTTCTAAAAATCTATTTCCGAATCCGAGGGATATTCTCGGATTTCGAAATCAAGTTTCGACACTAATTTTATCTCGGCTCCGCGTTCCTGCGACATTTCATCTCCTTCCTCGTATTGCCAAAGGACTTTTACTTTGTTTCCGGTTTTTTCAATTTCTTCAAGCACCATGATTATTTTCATAACTTGGCGCGCCGATGAGGAGTTGAAATACTCCAAATCGAACTCAAAAAGGGTTTCCGGGTTCGGATTTTTTACATATTCAGCCAGCCAATTATAAATAGGCATATAAAAACCGTTGGGGTCTTCCACAATCGAACGACCGCCGACTTTGAAGATGCCCTGTTGTTGGTCAAAATGTGCCGATGGGCTGGTTTTGGTTTTTTCTAAAACAAAAGGTTCTAACATGATTAAAATTTTACGGTAAGTGAAAAGAAGGAATACTCGTCGGTTACGGGCGTGAATTCGTATTGAATTTTGTCTTCCGTTTCGCGAGCCAAGTCGATTAAACCTAAGCCTGCGCTACCCGTTTCGGTTACGCGACCTTCGCGTAAGTATTTACGATACAGATTGTTAAGTGATTCTTTATCCATGGAATTTACCAAGTCAAGTTGTCCTTTGAGCGAATCTACTTTGTTGCTTGCGATGTAATTTCCGGTGCCCACTTCAAAACGTCCGTTATTGAGTCCCATCACGAAAATGCCCTCGCGGTCGCCGTCGAGTACAAAACTGTGTTTGCTGATATTTTGAAGGATTTCAACTAAGAAATGGTAAATTTTCTTTTGCATTTTCAACTTCATGTTGTGCATGTTGTCTTCCACCATCTTCAAAACGGGTCCGACAGCGTCTTGCGAGAAACTGCCTTTGTGCATCATCAGAATTTTTTCCTCGCCGATACGTTTTTGAATTGCTTTGGCATCTTCAATGGACACATCTTCGCTCGGATTTTCTACGTTTGCGTTGCGAAGTTGAATTTGCATGAAAAACATGGATTTTTCTTCGTTAACTTTCACAAAATCAAACGGCAGTTTGTCGTCCGTTTTGCGAACCATTTCAATAAACCCTAAGCCTGCCCCGCCTTTTTGGTTGATTTGCTTGTTGGTTAAAACTTCTCGATAAAAATCGTTTAACTCTTTCTTTGTCAATGTATTAACTTTTTCTAAGCGGTCGCGCACCAGCGGAATTTTATCGTTGTCAATCAGGTTCGCCGAAATGACAAAAAATATGTTTCCCACATTGCGCACCATAAAAAAATCTGACGTCGGAAGTGGATCAGTGGCTTCGCCGTCGCTGTCGGCATAGCGTGCAATATTTTGAAAACTTTCAATCATCAAGAACGATAATTTGTTCCGAAGTTTGGAATGTTCTTCGTCCATGTTATTCTTAATCAGCTCAGTAGCCATAGCTAACACGGTATTGCTGAAACTTCCTCGATACGCAAAACTGATTCCGTCGTCTTTGAGAAGGTCGAAAAATTTGTAAATCGTTCCTGTTGTCATGTTACTTCTATTTTCAATGCGTAAATTTAGGATATTGAAGTCAAAAAGTAAAAATTTTTTTCAACTATTTACAATAATTTACTGAATATTTTACTTATTACCAAGTCAATATGACACCAAATTTGGTATAAAAAAACAATTTAATTATCTATCTATCAGAATTTTATATGAAAATATTTAGTTAAAAAAAATATTTTTTTCAAGTTGATATTTTTTCTAATTACGGTTCAAAAATAATAATAATTTCTGAAATTAAGTATAATTTCTTCCGAAAGGTGCAGTTTCTGCAACAGTTTTGGCTATATTTTCGAGATAGATACTAATTTGTTTGAGCGCGTCGAACAGGTCTGTATGAATTTGGTGCGTTTGGAGAGTTGCCGATTTTTCTTGATTAAAGCGCATAAAGTGGCGATGTCGGTATTGCGTTTCCAAAATATCGTAGGTTTCTCCTTTTACCATAACTTTTACGGCTTGTATCGCATCCTTTTTTTCAAATACGTTTGCGAGTCGGCTAAGTTGTTTCATCATTTTTTCGTGGTACGAAATCAAATCAGCGCGTCCATCTTCGGAAAAATCCGCTCCGAGTGCCTTCTTCTGTGCAATCATCGGAATCATATCTTTATGTATAATGTCCGCCGTATGTTCTATATCATTAACAATGCTCATTAGTCCGAAAATTTCCGCCATTCGATTCTCATTCAAGTCTTTACGGCTAAGTTCTATGATATAGTCCGTGATTGCGGTTTCGAGAAAATCAATCTCCTCCTCGCGCATATCGAGTGCCTGAATCAAATCCAATTCCGGATGATATTTATCTTTCGGAATATCTTTTTGGATAAAAGGTAAAATCACAGTTTCAAGCATTCGAGACAAAATGTGCAGTGCACGCGATATTTCCAAAATAACCAAATCAATTGCGGGCTCCGGCGTTTTCAAAGCATGTTTATTGATAAATTTTGTAACTAAATGCGATTTCTTGCGCTTATCATCGGGCAAAAGCTTCGTTATCAACTTAGTAACGCTTTTTGAAAACGGCAAAAACACAAATGCCAACGTCAGATTAAAAATGGTATGCGCATTAGCAGTTTGTCGCCCGACATTTTCGGACAAAAGTTTCAGAAATTCAGCACATTGCGGAATCCAAAACACAAAAATAAGCGCGCCTGTAACCTTCGCAACCGTGTGCACGAGTGCCACGCGCTTCGCCTCACGCGAGGCACTTGCGGACACCAGCCAAGCCGTGCTTACAGAGCCTACATTTGCGCCGATTACCAATGAAATTGCAGCCTCTGTGCCTATCAAATTTTGTTGCGCCAACACAATTACGATTCCGGTAAACGCGCCGCTGCTTTGTATCATCGCGGTTACGGCAAGCCCGACCAACACGCCGGCAACAGGATTATCGAGGGTTTTCAGCATGTTTAAAAATTCGGGCATGTCGTGAATGGGCGTCAAAGCGGAATTCATTAAATGTAAGCCGAAAAAGAGCAAACCAAACCCGAGAATCGTATCGCCAAAATATTTTACGGAATTTTTCTTTGAAAATGTCGAAATTGCAAATCCGAGTGCAACAACGGGCAACGCATAATCCGTAATACTAAACGCAATTAACTGACCTGTAAGCGTATTCCCGATATTTGCGCCCAGCAAAACGCTGAACGATTGCGCAAAACTCATCAAACCGGATTGCACGAAACCGACCAACATTACCGTTGTTGCACTGCCCGATTGTATCGCCATCGTAACGATTAAACCTGCAAAAAATCCGAGAAACCGATTATTCGTAAGTTTAGAAAGAATTGCACGCAAATGATTTCCGGCAGATTTCCGCAAACTTTCGCTCATGCGTGCCATGCCGAAAAGAAAAAGTGCCAAACCGCC
>DYSM01000291.1 GCA_020718265.1 Draconibacterium orientale
CTGTTCGTCTAAATTCAGTGTTAATTTTGTTTGCATTGGATATTTAATTTATTTGCGTTTCTTTTGCTCTAACGAAATATTTATCTGTTTATTAGCGACTAAATCCAACATAATTGTAGCAATTTTGAGGGCTGCAACTTTTTCTTCGTCAGTGTACTTCGGAGGTTGAACTTCAATACCTGAATGGTAGTGCAATTTTTCTGCATATTCAAAATGATATGTTATGCCATAAGAACTTAATCGCGGAACCAGTTCATTCGGAACTTCCTGTGTAGTGAACAAATTTTTATATTTACTCTCTAACTTATTTTCATTCAAAGAACTATAAAAAATAAAATAATGATCATCACAATTTATTTTTTTGCTTGAGCCTGTCGACCAATCTTTTACTAATAATATTTTATCAATAGAATTATATTGAATTAAAACCGTATCTTTTGAAGTTATTCTTAAATTTGTATCACTTTTGTTCGCTATTCCGATGAAAACAAGTGTATCTTGCTTGATATTTACAAGTCGCAAAGTTCTTTTGGTTTTATCTCGAAGTTTTAAATCATAAAAACAGTTTTGATATAAATAAAAACCCGAAGGACTATAGACTGCCATATTGTCTTTTATTTCCGGGGAAACGCCTTTCTTTAGAATCATTACGTTCCAAACGGTATCCTGTTGTGCAGATAAATTTAATCCGGCAAATATCATTAAAAGAAGTAGATATTTTTTAGACATTTCTTTCAGAAATTACTATAAGAATATTAAAAAAAAACTTAGCCAAAATTAAAAACCTTGGCTAAGTTTCTGACACAAATTTACAACAAACCCTTTGCTTTTGCAATTGCCGCATCAATTCCTGCCGGATTTTTGCCGCCGGCGCTTGCAAAGTTTGCTTGTCCGCCGCCGCCGCCTTGTATTTCTTTGGAAATTTCGCGGATAACTTGCCCGGCATTCAATTTTTTGTTTGAAACCAAATCGTCCGAAAACAACACGGCGAGGTTCGCTTTGCCTTCAATTTCGCACGCCAAAACCACGCACAAATTCGCCTCTTCGCCTTTGAGCATAAACGCCAAATCGCGCAGGAGACCTGCGTTGCCAACCTCAACTTTCGCCCCGATAAACGTAATGCCGTTTACGGTTTCTGCTTTTGCTTTCAGACTTGTTTTGAGCGATTTAAGTTGTTCTTTTTCAAACTGTTCGATTGTTTTTTGCAAGTCTTTATTGTCTGAAATCAGTTTTTCGACCAAAGCCGGCAAGTTTGCAGAATTTTTGAATAAGCCGCGTACTTTGTTCAACTCGTCAAGTTCGGAATTGATGTAATTCTCTGCTTCATCGGACGTTACGGCTTCAATACGACGTATGCCTGCCGCGATGCCGCTTTCGGAAATAATTTTAAACAGCCCGATTTCGCCCGTTGCCTGCACGTGTGTGCCGCCGCACAACTCCACCGAATCGCCGAATTTTATCACGCGCACTTTGTCGCCGTATTTTTCGCCGAACAAAGCCATTGCGCCCATCGCTTGTGCTTGATTGATAGGCATTTCGCGTTTTTCATCTAAGTAGATATTTTTACGAATTTCGGCATTTACGCGGCGTTCCGTTTCGGCAATTTGCTCGTCCGACAGTTTTTCGAAATGCGAAAAGTCGAAGCGTAAACGTTTTTCGTCCACCAACGAACCTTTTTGCTCCACATGCGTGCCGAGAATATCTCGCAATGCTTTGTGCATCAAGTGAGTAGCACTGTGATTTGCCATTGTGAGTTTGCGTTTGGGCGAGTTTACTTCCGCACGAAACACTGCGGACGGATTTGTCGGCAAAGTTTCGGAAATATGAATGATGAGATTGTTTTCCTTTTGAGTATCAGCAATTTGTGTTTTGTTCTCGCCGTCAATAATCCAACCGTTATCGCCCGCCTGACCGCCGCTTTCGGCGTAGAACGGGGTTTTGTCAAAAATCAAATGGTATTTTACCGATTTTTTATCTTCCACTTTTCGGTAGCGCGTAATGCGAATTTCGGAGGTCAAATTGTCGTATCCGATAAATTCAACAGCTTGATTATCAATCAAAACCGTCCAATCGTCTTTGTCTTCTGCGGCTGCATCTTTGGAGCGTTTTTTTTGCACAAGCATCGCGGCGTCAAATTCTGGTAAATTCACGGTCATGCCGTTTTCGCGCAAAATAAGTTCGGTCAAATCCAGCGGAAAACCATAGGTGTCGTAAAGCGTAAACGCATCATTACCGGATATTTGCGATTGATTTTCGGCTTTTGCTTTTTCGATAAGTTTTTCCGTCAATCGAATGCCGGTTTCAAGCGTACGTAAGAACGTGGTTTCTTCTTCCCGAATGACTTTTTCAACAATGTCGCGCTGTTTCACAAGTTCCGGGTACGCTTGTCCCATAACCGAAATCAGCGACTCGGAAAGTTTGTAAATCATTGGTTCCGTAGCATTTAGGAAGGTATAAGCGTAACGTACCGCGCGGCGCAAAATGCGGCGAATCACATAGCCCGCACCTGTGTTCGAGGGCAGTTGCCCGTCAGTAATTGAGAACGAAACGGTGCGCAAATGGTCGGCAACCACGCGCATAGCGATGTCGGTTTCGCGGGTTTGTCCGTATTTTTTGCCGGATAATTGGCTGATTTGCTGTATTATCGGTTGAAACACATCGGTATCGTAATTGGATTTTTTGCCCTGAACCACCATGTTCAAACGCTCGAATCCCATACCCGTATCTACGTGTTTATCAGGGAGTTGTTCCAATGCGCCGCCTTTTTTGCGGTTGTATTGAATGAATACCAAATTCCAAATCTCAATCACCCAATGGTGGTCTTTATTCACGAGGTCTCGCCCCGGAATTTTCTTTAAATCAGCATCTTCGCGCAAGTCCACGTGAATTTCGGAGCACGGACCGCAGGGTCCCGTGTCGCCCATTTCCCAAAAATTGTCTTTTTTGTTGCCGTACAAAATGCGTTCTTCGGGCAAATATTGTTTCCAAAGTGCTTTTGCCTCTTCGTCGGCAGACACATTGTCTTTTGCATCGCCCTCAAACACAGTGGCATAGAGTCGCGATTTGTCAATTTTCAAAACCTCGGTCAGAAATTCCCATGCCCAATTGATTGCTTCGACTTTGAAATAATCGCCAAACGACCAATTGCCCAACATTTCGAACATGGTGTGGTGGTAGGTGTCATGCCCAACATCCTCTAAATCATTGTGTTTGCCCGATGCGCGGAGGCATTTTTGGCTGTCGGCGATGCGTTTATCAGTGTTGCCCGGTGCGTTGCCGAGAAAAATATCTTTGAACTGATTCATACCCGCGTTGGTGAACATGAGCGTGGGGTCGTTTTTCAGAACCATCGGGGCGGAAGGCACGATTTTGTGCTGTTTCGATTGAAAAAAATCGAGAAAGGCTTGACGAATTTCTGCGGAAGTCATATTTTTTTGCTAAAATTTACAGTTTGGAAAATCGTGTAAAATTGCAAAAAATGTTTCAATCGGGCAAAAAATTTTGAAACCAAACAGAAAAATCGTATTTTAGCGAAAAACTTTAGAAATGGAAACTATTGCAGACAGAATAACACTTTCGCCCGATTTCAGCATCCTAAATTCAAGTAATTAATGCAACTTTTTATTTCAATGAAATTCAAAAACTTATGATGATAATGATGGTTTGTTGAAACGGGAAATAACTTTCTACCAATTATTTACCGAAAGTTATTCTCGTTTCAACAAACTAAATATTTGTAATTCTGCCGGTAAAAAAGTTGCATTAGCGACTTGAATTCAGCACTACTGTATGACAACTCAATGACTACTTTTTGACT
>DYSM01000292.1 GCA_020718265.1 Draconibacterium orientale
ATTTTATGGATGACCAAAGTTCTCTCGACCGTTTCCGCACATGGATGCGCACCTCCGTAACCGTTCGCCTGCTCAGCATCGGTATTTTAGTATTGTTAATGAGTTCAGTCTAAAAAGTCATAAAGTTGAAAGTTTGTAAAGTTAAATTACTGATAATAAGCAATTTACTTAAATTATAAAATATTTTCAAAAACACTGATAATCAGGCATATAGGTTGTTTAGCTAAAATAAAACAGGCTTTTTAGACCGGACTCATAGTTTATACCGCAAAATCGTAAATACACGAAATTTCAAATAATTGGAATAACTTTTCAAATCAGCACATTTTCAAATCAGCACATTTTCAAATCAGCACATTTTCACATTTTCAAATTATTTTTCTATCTTTGCAGACATTTTTTTTCAAAAATACGAACATGAGCAAAACGTTCAAACGCTATATGGTTACGTCGGCGTTGCCGTATGCCAACGGTCCCGTGCATATCGGGCATTTGGCGGGCGTGTATGTGCCTTCGGATATTTATGTCAGATATTTGCGTCTCAAAGGCAAAGATGTGCTGTGGGTTTGCGGCTCCGACGAACACGGTGTGCCAATAACCTTACGTGCTAAAAAAGAAGGCATTACGCCGCAGCAAGTTGTGGATAAATACTACAAAATTATCAAAGAATCGTTTGAAGAATTTGGTATTTCGGTGGATATTTACTCGCGTACGGGCAATAAAATCCACCACGAAACCGCTGCCGAGATGTTCAAAACCATTCACGACAAAGGCGGATTTATTGAAAAAACGACCGAACAATATTTCGATACCGAAGCCAATCAGTTTCTTGCAGACCGCTATATCACAGGCACTTGCCCGCACTGCGGCAACGAAAAAGCGTACGGCGACCAATGCGAAAAATGCGGAACGACTTTGAATGCTACGGACTTAATTAACCCAAAATCAACCATTTCCGGTGCAGTTCCAATTCTGAAATCTACGAATCATTGGTATTTGCCGCTCGACCAACATCAAGCATTTTTGGAAAAATGGATTTTGGAAGAGCATAAAGATTGGAAATCAAATGTTTACGGACAGTGCAAAACATGGCTCGACCGAGGTTTACAGCCCCGCGCCGTGAGCCGCGATTTGGATTGGGGCGTGCCGCTGCCGCTGCCAAATACCGAAGGCAAAGTGCTTTACGTTTGGTTCGATGCGCCGATTGGCTATATTTCTGCCACAAAGGAACTTACGCCGGATTGGGAAAAATATTGGAAATCGCCCGACACGAAACTTGTGCATTTTATCGGCAAGGATAATATTGTGTTTCACTGCATTATCTTTCCGGCGATGCTCAAAGCTGAAGGTTCGTATATTTTGCCCGAAAATGTGCCTGCAAACGAATTTTTGAATTTGGAAGGTGACAAAATTTCGACCTCAAGAAATTGGGCAGTGTGGTTACACGAATATTTGCGAGAGTTTGAAAATCAGCAAGATGTGTTGCGTTATACGCTTACGGCGAACGCGCCCGAAACGAAAGATAACAATTTCACGTGGGCGAGCCTGCAAGCCGCGAACAACAGCGAATTGGTTGCGATTTACGGCAATTTTGTAAATCGTGCGCTTGTTTTGACCCAAAAATATTACGAAGGTAAAATTCCGCAACCAAGCCTATTGACACAAGCAGACGAAGATGTATTTTCCGAAACTTTGAAGTTGAAAAAATCTGTCGAAACCCAAATTGAAGCTTACAAATTCCGCGATGCTTTGCGCGATTTGATGCAAATTGCACGTATCGGCAACAAATATTTGGCTGATAATGAACCTTGGAAATTGGCAAAATCGAACACTGAGCGTGTGCAAACCATTATGTATGTGGCTCTTCAACTCACGGCACGACTTGCAATTTTGTCCGAACCGTTCTTGCCGTTTACGTCTGCGAAATTGAAAAAAATGCTCAATATTGAAGCTGTTTCATGGAATGATGCCGACAAAAAAGAAATTTTGGCAGTCGGACATCAAATCGGAACGCCGGAATTATTATTTCAAAATATTGATGACGAAAAAATTAAATCTCAATTGGAAAAATTAGAACAAACAAAGTTGGATAATGCCAAGGCAGAAGCAGTTGCAAAGCCGCAAAAACCTGTTATTGAATACGATGACTTTGTTAAAAACGACATTCGTATCGGCACAATTTTGGAAGCACAGAAAGTTCCGAAAACCCAAAAATTGATGCAACTTAAAATTGATACCGGCATTGACGTGCGCACGGTTGTGTCCGGAATTGCCGAACATTTTAAACCGGAAGATGTTGTGGGTAAGCAAGTTGCGATTTTGGTAAATCTTGCACCGCGCAAAATTAAAGGCATCGAATCGCAAGGCATGATTTTGATGGCAGAAGATTTTGACGGAAAATTAGTGTTCGTGCAACCAAGCGCACCGGTTTCAAACGGTTCAACGGTTCAATAAACAGTCATTAGTGTTTGTAAGTAAACGTTTAAATATTTGATTTTTGTAGATTATAGCTGTTTTTTCAATCGAATGTATTGTCATTCAGTGGTCAAAAAGTAGTCATTCATTGTTTTTAAATAGTTGAGTTCAGTATAAAAAGTCATAAAGTTGAAAGTTTGTAAAGTTAAATTACTGATAATAAGCAATTTACTTAAATTATAAAATATTTTCAAAAACACTGATAATCAAGCATATAGATTGTTTAGCTAAAATAAAACAGGCTTTTTAGACCGGACTCATAGTTTCAATTGAATTTCGATTGTATTTCAACAGAATTTCTAAAAACATTCGGAACGACATTTCGCTTTATCGTAAAGAATTTCAATAAGTTATGAGTTTTCTTACAAGGACTATTTAGATATTTACGTCAAAAAAAGAAAGCCTCCCGAATTGGGAGGCTTTTTTTATTGACCTGAAAATCAGACTTATTTTACCGAAATTTTGGTATTGTAAGCTTGAGTTCCGTTAGAGATACTGATGAAATACATGCCGGCTGCTGAATTTGACAAATCAACCACATGCACGTTTCCTTCTGATTTTGCTGAATATACTAATTGTCCGCTGATATTGAAAATTTTAACGTCTGAATTTTTCAAATCGCGTGTTTCAATTGTAAACATACCGTTTGTCGGGTTGGGGTAGATGCGGGTTTGTTCGGAAATTTTATTAATTCCGGAAGAATATGTGCAAGAAACATCAGCAGACCAACCTGTTTTGTTTACAGAGCCGTTCGAAGTAAATACAAAAGTTAAAGCACCTTCCGAATTTGTAGCCACAGCAGGTTGTAGTTCGGTAGGTATCGGTGTTACAACATCGTTATCTTGGCAATATGTTCCGATAAGCGGTGCGGTTGCATCAATACCATCGTAAACTTTTAAGACGTCATATTGTTGTGAACCAAGTTCAATATCCAAAGAATTGAAATATACACTTATAACTTGATCTACTTCTCCGGGTAAGAATGTCATTGTGTAATTTTCAGAAGAGGAATATGCAGCTGTTGCACCTCCCGAATCCATGAAAACACCATCGCAAGTTGTAACAGTAGCGTTAGTCATCGGATATTGAGCAGCACTTGTCGTAAATGACCATGCGTCGCAACCTGTTGCAGCGCCAATTTCATTTTTAGCAATAACAGCCCAATAATAGGTGGTTTGCGGGTCCGGGGTTATATCAAATGTGGTTTCTGTAATATTGACAGGTGTGTTCGTAAACGGGTCGGTATCGGTTCCGAAATACACATCGTAAGAAGTTGCTCCCATAACACTTGCCCACGAAAGTGAGGTCGGGAAAACATTGGTAGCTGCGTTTGCAG
>DYSM01000293.1 GCA_020718265.1 Draconibacterium orientale
GGCGAGCCGATTTCCGAAATCGTCAAAGAAACAGGTCTTTCGGAAGACGAAATAACTCATTTATAATTTCAAAAAATGCTTAAAATACTGTCATACAACGTAAACGGCATCCGTGCTGCTATGGGCAAAGGTTTTGTCGAATGGTTGAAATCCGAAAATCCGGACATTATCGGGATACAAGAAACCAAGGCACAGCCAGACCAAATTGAAACTTCTGAGTTTGAAGCACTTGGCTACAAATGTTATTGGTTTTCGGCACAAAAAAAAGGCTATAGCGGACTCGGAGTTCTGACAAAACTCGAACCCAAACACGTTGAATACGGCATGGGTATCGAAAAATATGACTTTGAAGGACGGTTTATCCGCGCCGATTTCGACAATTTTTCATTCGTATCCGTGTATCATCCGTCCGGAACAACGGGCGATGCGCGACAAGCATTTAAAATGCAGTGGCTAACTGATTTTCAGACGTATGCGAACGAATTACGCAATAAGATTCCGAACTTAATCATATCCGGTGATTTCAATATTTGCAGATTATGGATTGATATTCACAACCCGAAGCAAAACCAAACCACATCGGGCTTTTTGCCCGAAGAGCGCGATTGGTTTGCCGCTTTCACAGCAGACGGTTATTGCGATTCGTTCCGAAAAATTTATCCCGAACTTAAACATCAATACAGTTGGTGGAGTTATCGTGCCGGCGCGCGCGGCAATAACAAAGGTTGGCGCATTGATTATCATATCGTTACAGAACAATTGTCCGACAAAATTTCGGACGCTTTCATTCTTCAGGATGTCGTCCACTCTGACCATTGTCCGGTGGGAATTCTGCTGAATATCTAAAAGTTAGGATTTATTTCACTGTTTACGGAATTTTTTTTTCGGTTTAACACCGTTCTGAAATCTTAGGACACACTGTCGGCAATTTTCTTTTTGGCTTCGAGCCAAAAATACATGTCAGCATCGCTCGGACAGCCGGCTTCCTGCCACAAAAAATAGGCAGTTGTGTTTACTTGTTGGGCGTTGCTCATAAAAAGTTCGCAGCTTTCTGTTTCATGGTCATACGGAGCGGAGCCGAACATGTCGAAACGTCCGTAGTACTCCGCAGTATGACGAAGGCAGTCGAAACGCAAAACGCAATCGCCGCCGATACAATAAGTTATGTCGAGATTCATTATTGATTTGCTTTTATTTCAGCCAAACATCTCTGCATAGCATCGCGCCAATGCGGATTGATGAGCTTAAATGTGGTTCGTATTTTAGATTTATTCATCACGCTGAATGCCGGTCGTTTGGCGGCTGTCGGATAATCAACACTGTCAATTGGGTACACCACGCATTTGAGTCCGGCTGCGAGCATGATTTCGGTCGCAAAGTCGTACCACGAGCACACGCCCTCGTTGGAATAATGATACAAACCCGGATTTTCAAGTCGCGGGCTTTCTTTTCGGATAATATTAAGAATAACATCCGCCAAATCAAGTGCATAAGTGGGTGTGCCGACTTGGTCGTAAACCACATCCAAGTATGATTTTTCAGCACCGAGTTTTAGCATTGTATTCATAAAATTGCTGCCATAAGCTGAATACAGCCACGATGTGCGAATAATGATATGATTTTCGGTATTGCGCGCTTCCTCCTCGCCGGCGAGTTTGGTTTTACCGTACACGCATTCCGGATTTACCGCATCAAACTCCTTGAAAGGCAAACCGTTAGCAGGTATCGTGCCGAACACATAATCTGTCGAAATGTGAATGAGTGCCGCACTGTGGTTCCGGGCTGCCAAGGCTAAATTACGAACAGCTTCGGCATTGATAGAATAAGCCGCTTCGTTATCACTTTCGGCTTTATCCACCGAGGTATAAGCTGCACAGTTTATGATATAGTCGATTTTATTATTTAGAATATAACTGTCTGTGGCTTCGGCACTTGTTATATCTAAATCCTGAATATCGGTATAAAAAAATCGCATATCGGTATAACGCGGTGCAAGCGATTTAATAGACAATCCGAGTTGTCCGGCTGCTCCTGTAACGAGCACTCTTTTCTTTGAATCAAACATATTTTTAAGTTAAAATTATTGAATATGAAATCTGAGTTCTGAAATAAGAATATTAAGTTTTGTTTTCTTGATATTTTGTTATGGTGTGATTCTGATATTTTTACTCTTTTGAACTGTTTGTTTGCGTTGTGATTTTCGGAATGATATTCATGTTCGGAAATCTAATTTGTTGCTTTAAACAAGACGAGCGGGTAACACGTTTCATCGACTTCTTTTTGTTCAAAACAAATTATTTTTCGTTTCGCGTAAATATTTGCACAAATTTACAATTCGTACCGCAAATGCAAAACTTTTTTCGTAAACAATACCCTGAGTCTTCAAAATTGACAATATTTATCTCTTAGATATTTAAGTGAAATATTCATTACATTATCTAAATAATCTTCAATCCATCTTTTAAGAGTATGCAAATGCTGATAGGTATCCTTTGTCTGAAGATACTCCATTGCTTTCTTATATGTGTAGTATATTTGCTGACATATAATTACCTACAATATTTTACTTTCATCATTCATCACTCAAAATTCATCACTCCCAACTCCTAATTCTTAACTCTGCTCCACGCCATGGTTTTGAGCATCCAATCGGGCAGGGCTTTGTTGGTTTTGCGCTTTTTGAGGTCGAGATACCAGCCGATTTTTTTCAGCATCGGCACTTTGAACGTTTCCACAAACTCAATAAGCGTACCGTCCGGGTCTTCGATGTAGGCAAAATGTCCGGCGGCGTCGCCCATGTCGAATTGCACGTTCGGATTGGTGTAAATTTCCGGCAGACTGTCCACCGTAAACGGGTGTCCGTGCGCGGCGCAATGTGCTTTGAGTGCGCCCATGTTTTGGATGTCGAAACAAATTTGAATGTAACCCAAATCGCCCCAAAAACGTCCGGCGTATATTTTTTTCGGCTCGGCGTTATGAATTTTCAAAAGTTCTATTTGGCTGTGTCCGAACAACTTACTGAATGCTCCCGTGCGCGGTCTCGAGTGCGTGAGCAGCACACGCGTGAACATGGCGTTGCCGCGCGGCAGCCCCATCATGTCGGGAAAGATGCCGGTTTGTTCGTAGATAATTTTGTCGTAACCAAGCACTTCAGCATAAAATTTCAACGATTTGTCGATGTCCGTAACGCCGACCGTTGCACCGAAAACGCCGCCGATGAGCATCTCCGTTTTCTTGAAAACCGAAGTTTCCGAAACAATTTCATACACATTTCCGTAAGGGTCTTGTATATAAAAGTGCGGCGTGCCTTTGGGGTCGTGTTCAATTTGGCTCAATAATTTTTCGCCTTGAGTTTTAAATTTCAGAAATAATGCTTCGATGTTTGCACTTTTCAGCTTGGTAATATATACGCCCAAATCGCCGGTTTGAACCTGAAAATCAGTAGCTTGCGGTGTGCGCGAAATGTATTGCCAAATTTCCAATCCGCCGCCGCCTTGGATGTTAAGCGCGATAATTGCGTGGCGTTTCTGCGGTTTTCCGCCCGTGTAGGGCAGCATGAGTTCCGCCGTGCCGGGCGCATCGACCACCGGAATATCGAAACCGAAATTTTTGCGATACCACTCGAACGCCGCTTTCACGTCCGTAACGCCTACGCCGACTTGTTGTATGCCGCTGATATTGTGTTGCATAATTGTTTGAAAAATTTTACACGGCAAATTTACAAAAAAATGTCATTGCACACAGAAATTTCAATTATATAGATGTTAAAGAAAATTAAAGCTCCGTTTTTCGCAAACGATTTCAGATTT
>DYSM01000294.1 GCA_020718265.1 Draconibacterium orientale
AAATGACTACAACCTACATAATTTCAAATATTTACACGTTTTCTTACAAGCACTATTTCTGTGCCGAATATTCAAAATAAGTTCTGTTCTTAATAACCTCAGGCTGAGTGAGTTTCGATTCGCTCAGTTTGAGTTCCGAACTTCGTTTTGTGAGCTGATTTTTTTCATTTTGAATATAAAAAAACTCATAAACCGATGTTATTGAGCTTGGAATGTAACGGCTGCCTTGCTTTTTGTAATGCACTTCTGCTGTTTTTTTGTAGCTTTTCAAATTTTCCAAAAGACTGTTGCCCACGGCGGAAAGATTGCCGGTCAAGCCGGAAAATGCGTTTGCGGTGAGTTCTGTTTTGGCGTAAACTACGGCGTAATCGCTCTTTTTGATGTAAAGTTCGCCCGAAAAAGTTTTGGAATCGTACGTGCCTGTTCCTAATAAACCCAACGATTTGGTTTCAAAATGCAGTTGCCAAACCGCTTCGCCCTCAAATTGAATTTCTTTCACGATGACAAAGTCGAAGTTATCTATCTTACTAATATTCAATATATTGCATGAATGTCTAGCAAGGTCGTTTTCGAGCAAATCGTCCGCGTGAATCATGCCGCTTTCGAGGTCGGAAACTGCAAAATTTCGTTTGAACGATGAGGTTTTGTAATTTATTGATTCAAAGTCTTTTAATACATTTTCTTTGTGATAACCTTTGCTGTCGTAAAGTTTTAATTGCGCGCCGGTTGTGCGGTCGGGCGCATTGTTAAATTTGTCGGTGTTTGTGTACGCGAACGTGTAATTGTAAGCTCTGTCCGGATAATTTTGCGGAATTGCTACAATTGCTTTCTTGACAACGGTATAGGGCAAAAGCGATTTTTCTTCAACCACAACTTCGTCAATATCAACACCTTCGGCTTCGAGTTTCAAGATAAGTTTTTCGTTTCCGAGCACAGTTTTCAGGTCAAGTTTCAATTCTTTGTATCCGACACATGTTACAGCTAAGGTTTTGTAAGTCTGTGGTTTAGAGACATCTAAACTAAAATTTCCCTCAAAATCGCAAACCACACCGAGCGTTGAACCAGAAACGGCTACAGTAGCGAACGGAATTGGCTCTGAATCTGACATTTGCACAACTTTTCCCGCAATTTTTTGGGCATCGGCAAAAAAGAAAAAGAGTATTGAAATTGATAACAACAAAAAGTGTTTCATTTTTTTTTCAGAATTAATTTTGATACATTTGCGAAAGTAAAACATTTTTATCGAAATATAATAAACTGTTAAAAATTATTGCATGTTTTAATTGTAAAATTAAGATTTACAGTAATTTATTATCAAAAGTCTGTTATCTCAAATCTCAAATCTAATTTATGAAATTGAAATCCGTAATCGTTCCGTTTTTTTTTATTATTCTGATAAGTTCGTCGTGCATGGTGTCCAAAAAAAAATACGAAGCTTTGGACGCAAATCGTAAGAAATCCATTGATTCATTGGCTCTTATACTCAACAACACGCGAGACGATTACAATAAGCAACGCCAAATTTATGCGCACGATGCCAAAGTTAAAGATTCCGAACTCGAGTCGTTACTCTCTGAAATTAAGCGACTTTCACGCGATACGAGCACATTGAACGAGTCTCTGAAAATCGCAATCGGAAAATACGATGCCGAGCGCAAAAAACTCATCGGCGTAGAAGCCGGATTGAACAAAAAAATACGTCAAATTGACAGCCTTCAAATTGAGCAAGATAAGAAACAATTGGAAATTAATGAGTTACAAAAATCTTTGCTCGAAAAGCAAAAACGCCTCTCCCAACTCGAAGCCATGATTGAGGCAAACAAAGAAGAAGCTAATAATTTGAAAAAAATCATCAACGATGCGCTGAAAAGTTTCGACAATTCGGAATTGAATGTGTACATTAAGGACGGTAAAGTTTACGTGGCAATGGAAGAAAAATTGCTGTTCAAAACGGGCAGTGCGGTTATTGATAAACGCGGTAAAGAGGCAATCATAAAACTTGGTAAAATATTGGAAACCAACACAGAAACGGAAATTTTAATCGAAGGACATACCGATAATGTGGGTTCGGACAAACTGAATTGGAAGCTCAGCAACGACCGCGCCCTTTCGGTTGTTGATATTTTGACGGAAAATACAAGCATCAGTGCCGCGCGCATCACGGCTTCCGGGCGCGGAATGCACAAGCCCGTTGCCGATAACGCGAACGCCGAAGGCAAACAAAAAAACCGACGCATCGAAATTATTTTGGTTCCGAAGTTAGATTCGCTTTACAAAATTATGAACGAATAGAAAAAAGTTTTTGTGAATATTTAAACAATTGACAATTAGATAATTAGATATCTTTTTCAAACGATAGTAATGTCATTATTTTGTCATATAATTATCAAAAAATAGTCATTCGTTCTTTATGTTTTTTTTGTGAAGATAAATACACTTTCATCTTAAATTTTAGTTTATATGAATAATTTGAAAATCAGCATAATAGGAGCCGGAAATATCGGCAGTGCCTTTGCTTTGGGTTTGCAAAAAAGCGGGAAAATTTTGCCGGAAAACGTTATGGTTACACGCCGAAATTTGGAAAAATTAACTACTTTTTCAGAATTTGGAATTCAAACCACAGCCGACAACCGAGAGGCTGTGCGCTTCGCCGATGTTGTGATTCTTGCCGTAAAACCGTATCAGGCAGAAGAAATTTTAGCTGAAATTGCGTCGGAAATATCATCGGAAAAAATCATTGTTTCAATGGTTACCGGATTGAAAATCAGTAAAATAAAAGCAATTGTCGGAAACCATGTTTTTGCATTTCGTGCCATGCCGAACACCGCAATGGCAACGTGCGAATCCATGACTTGCATTTCATCCGAAAAAAATTGTCCGAAAGAAATCGCAACTCGCGTAACCGACTTATTTTCAGCAGTCGGCGAAACGGAACTGATTGATGAAGCTTTGCAGGAAGCGTCCACAATTTTGGGCGCATCGGGCATTGCATTTGCCTTGCGCTACATACGCGCGGCAACGCAAGGCGGAATCGAAATCGGATTCAGCGCGCGAACAGCGCAACGAATTGTTGCACAAACAGTTAAAGGAGCAGTCAGCTTGCTTAACGAGCGCGGCGAACATCCCGAAGGCGAAATAGATTTGGTTACTACGCCTAAAGGTGTAACAATCACAGGGTTGAATGAGATGGAACACCAAGGATTCAGTTCCGCGCTCATTAAAGGTTTGACGGCGTCTTACCGAAAAATTGAGGATTTGAAGTAGCTGATTTTAAGCCAATAGCGATTTAACTTTTTCCGAAATCAGCTTGCCTTCCACTTTTCCGGCGAGTTCTTTGGTGGCAACGCCCATGACTTTGCCCATTTCTTTGGCAGATGTTGCGCCAACGCGTGCAATAATTTCTCGCACTGCGACAGTGAGTTCGTCATCGGTCATTTGTTGGGGCAAATATGGCTGAATATAAGAGATTTGCGCCATTTCTTGAGCAAACAAATCTTCGCGATTTTGCTCTTTGTAAATTCCTGCGGATTCTTTGCGCTGTTTTACCATTTTTTGCAAAAGTTTAACGCCGTCGGCATCAGAAATTTCGTCCGATGCGCCGGCAGCGGTTTTCAGCAGCAAAAGTTCGGCTTTCACGGCGCGCAACGCTTCGAGGCGTTCTTTTTCCTTGGCTTTCATCGCCTCTTTTATGTCATTGTTTATCAGGTCTATAAGTGCCATACTATTAAAATTTTGAAATATGAGTTATGAAATATGAGTTCAGTATAAAAAGTCATAAAGTTGAAAGTTTGTAAAGTTAAA
>DYSM01000295.1 GCA_020718265.1 Draconibacterium orientale
TATTTAATAAAATTCCACGCCTAAAAGTGTAATATCATCGAAAATCTGAAGATTTGATTTTGAGATATTTAACGTATTTTTTATGTTTGCGAAAGTCGCATGAATTGTTCCGCTGTCTGCCACGGCGCGTTTCAAAAATTCTAAACCGACTTCGTGCCCCTGCCCGTCTTCCAGCTCGGCAACGCCGTCGGTAAACATAATGAGTTTGCTTCGATTTTCAATTTTTTGAATACCTGTGTTTATGCGCGGAATTACGTCCAACATGCCAACGCCAACGCAACCTGTGCGCAATTCGGAAATTTCTTCGGTAACAGTGTCGAAAAAATACGGCGGATTGTGTCCGGCGTTCACATATTGTAATTCATGCGTTTGATAATTGTATTTTCCGGCAAAAAATGTAATGAATCGGTCGCCCTGCGCATTTCGGATAATAATTTTATTGAGCTGATGAATGAGCGATTCCAAAACCATGCCGCCGTTCAAATAGGCTTGCAAAGTTGCCTGAAAATTCGACATCAGCATAGCCGCCGAAATTCCTTTTCCTGACACATCGGCAATACAAAAAAAGAATTCATTTTCCGTAATTTCCTCAAAATCATAATAATCGCCGCCCACTTGGTAGTGCGGCAAATAATAGGCTTCAATGGCAATGTGCGGATTTATCGGGAACGTGCGCGAATCCGGAATGAGCATGTTTTGAACTTTCGAAGCTAATTCCATTTCTTTTCGCAACCCTTCCTGCTTGATATTGTCGGCAAAAAGGCGTTTATTTTCAACTGCAACAAAAATAATGTTCGTGAGCGTTTGCACAAAATGCAGATGTTTTATGGTCGGGCTTACGCCTTCTTGTTCTTCTTCCACATCGCCGATGAGTACGAAAGCTATGGGTTGTTGCGCCTGATAAACCGGAATTATGAAGTCAAATGCGGCGAGCCGTTCGTTTTCGGTGGATGTACGTGATGTGATTTCGTTGTATGGCAAAAGGTCGGTTTCCACAACAATATCGGCAAAATCGGCATAGTCGGCACCGGATTTCAGCACCATATTCCAAGTTGTGCTGTGCGCATACACCACGACTTTTCCTAATTTAAGTTCTTCCAACAAAAGTTTTTCAAATTTGAGCAACAAAGCCTCAACCGACAAATTATCGTTAATAGCCGTTGTGATTGCAAGCAACGATTCGAGCTTGAAATTGCAAAACTGTAAACGACGTATGGAAGATGTGCTCGTCATTAATTTGAATTTGTTTTTGCACTATTGATGTAAATTTTTATTTTTTCCATAAAAAGCATGAAAGATTCCGGATTTTTATTTAAAATAGCTTCAAGAAATAATTTGAAGTTTGAATTTCGGGCTAAATATTGATTTTTTGTAATCTTACACAGACCTTTAATATCAGAGGGAATTCCGAAGTCATCGGGTTTGACATTTGCTTGTTCTGCTGATTTTAGCAGCCTACTCTCAATTGCCGGACAGCACAAGTAAATAAGAAACTGATTTGTTCCTTTTTTCTGAAAAACATAAAAATTATCGGGATGTTCAATTTCTTCAAACGCAGCAAAATATTTATATTGACTCTTTTTTTTGTCTGAATCTAAAATTCCGATAAAATAATCGTGCTCTCTATCGACGGAATTTCGTTCCATGAGCTTTCCAATATCGTTACAACTTTTTGATATTGTGATTAATGACTTGTCATTCACAAACAACGAAAGTAATAACTCATCGGCATAACCTTCTACATAAAATTTGATATTTTGCAAACGTCCCATTAACGAATAAAACGTTCGAGGTTAAAAAAAGCTGAGTCTGACATGTTAATAAGGTCTTCGGTTTCGTCTTGAGACAGTATTTTTACACAAGTTTGATAATCTTTAAAATAAGTCAAACATATATTAAGTTTATCGTATGGTAAGTTTTCGATTAAACTCGAAAGCATGTAAGGACTATGCGTTGAGATAAAGAACTGATTCGTTTCACTTGCGGCAATGCGCATTGCTAAATCGCGCGTATATGGCGGGAAAGAGTGCGTCTCCGGTTCTTCAAAAATGATTGTTGTATGTTGATTTGTTTCTACGGCTGTCATGTAAAAAATCATGCGTTGTAGTGTGTCTGCAGTAAGCGAAAACGGATATTTAAACACAGTCCGATTGATTTTCTTTTGAATCTCGAACGAATTTTCTTTATCATCTACAAGTAATTCCAAGCCATATTCTTCAAACAAACCGGAAATTTCATCTAAAAATTTAAAATCCTTTCGTATAACACTTATTAGGTTTGAGCCATGCGGAGGAAGTAGTAAATCATTTTTTTCCAAACGTAAATCCGTATCTTTTTTAAAAACATAATACAGTATAGATGATTGATACGGATATTGAACTTTATTTGCACTTGCCAAACGTGATTCGCCTCCGGTTGTAATTCGTGCAGAAGACTGTAGTTTAGAAGATAACGAACCGTTTACAAACAAATCGTCAGAAAAAAAATACCCATCTCTTTCAAAGTTGTAATATTCTGAAATATCGCCTGCTCCAATTTCAATTGTAAGTCCGCCCGAAGAATTCTGATAAAGATACGAAAATACATCGTCCGCTTTAATTTCAATCAAAGCGGGTTGGTTGTCAAAAAAAATATTTTTATTATTTCTCAGTCGAATAATATCTTTAAGATTTTGATTCGGCAGTTGCTCAAACGGGACAGAAAATACAGATAATGCCTCTAAAATATTTGACTTCCCGACATTAGGCTTCCCGATAAACACGTTTACCTGTTTGCAAGAAAGGTTTAAGTCTTTTACCGATTTAAAGTTTTTGACACTCAATTTCTCTATCATAGCTCGGAGTTATATCAAAGAGACCTATCCGAAACTTGGAATATTTCGGATAGGTCTGTAAAAAAGGTTTATTTTATACGTTCGCCGTAAGCGCGTTCTACGGTGTCCACTCGAATGCGGTCGCCGGTATTAATGAACAGCGGAACTCTGATTTCGGCTCCGGTTTCTAAGGTTGCGGGTTTTAAAGCTGTGGATGAAGCTGTGTCGCCACGCAAGCCGGGTTCGGTGTAAGTTACTGCAAGTTCCACAAATTGAGGAAGTTCGCATCCGAGAATACGTTCATCTTCGGCGTGAAATATGATGTAAACTTGCTGACTGTCTTTGAGTAAGTCTTTATTTTCGACCATTTCTTCCTGAAGCGAAACTTGTTCAAAAGTTTCCCCGTGCATAAAGTTGTAACCCATATCATCTTTGTAAAGAAACTGATACGGACGACGTTCGATACGCGCATCTTGTATTTTTTCGCCTGCATTAAACGTGTGTTCGCGGGTTCTGCCGCTGGTCAGGCTTTTAAATTTTGTGCGAACGGTTGCCCCGCCGCGTGCGGTTTTGTTGTGTTGAAAACTGACAATTGTGTATAAATCGCCTTCGAATTCTACGCACAATCCGTTTCGGAAATCTGCTGTTGTAACCATGTTTGAACTGATATTTTTTTATGAATCAATTGGTTTGCAAAAATAGCACTTTTTTTTTGAGTTGCAAAGTCTTGTGGATTGTTTCGTTTTTTAGCTTGGAAAATTTTCACCAAAATAGGTATCACACGCACGCAATTTAAAATTATCTTTGAGTCCGGTCTAAAAAGCCTGTTTTAGTTTAGCTTAACAATCTATATGCTTGATTATCAGTGCTTTTGAAAAGATTTTATAATTTAAGTAAATTGCTTATTATCAGTAATTTAACTTTACAAACGTTCAACTTTATGACTTTTTATACTGAACTCATCTTTG
>DYSM01000296.1 GCA_020718265.1 Draconibacterium orientale
CTCGATGCTTTTTTTAATTATCAATTATCAATTATCAATTATCAATTATCAATTAGTACCGGTTTCGTTTTCGGTATTTTGTATGTAATAAGTGATGCGATTTTTCGCCGAGCGGTTTTCCAAGAAATTCTTCGTAAATCTGAGTAATTTCGGGGTTTTCGTGCGACATGCGGAATGGTTTTCCGGCATCTTCTTCGTAAATAGCTGCAATACGTTTCAAACGAATTTCGTTTGTTGTAGGAATCGGTTGTCCGCCGCCTCCGATACAGCCGCCGGGGCAAGCCATGATTTCTATAAAATGATAGGGCGATTTTCCGGCAGCGATTTGGTCCATAATTGCACGTGCATTTGTTAATCCGTGGGCAATTGCGAAACGAGCTTCAACACCTTCCAAGAAACTGTATTCGGGCAAGCAATTTTCGAATTTAACGGTAGCTTCTTTCACACTTTCCATGCCGCGAACAGGTAGAATATTGAGGTCTTTGAAGGGAACAGGTCGTCCGGTGATTAGGAAATAAGCTGTTCTTAATGCAGCTTCCATAACACCGCCCGTAGCACCGAAAATAACACCGGCACCTGTCGATTCACCCATGATGCTGTCAAAATTATCTTCGGGCAAATCCATAAAATTCAAACCGGATTGTTTAATCATGTGTCCCAATTCTCGGGTTGTCAGTCCTGCATCAATATCTTGAAAACCGCTGTCTCGCATTTCGGGACGATTTGCCTCAAATTTCTTTGCAGCACAAGGCATTCCTGCAACGCAAACAATTTTCGAAGGGTCGATTCCTTTCTTTTCGGCGAAATATGTTTTTGCCAAAGCACCAAACATTTGTTGCGGCGATTTACAGGTCGAGAGATGGTCTAAATGCTCCGGATACATGTGTTCAATAAATTTTACCCAGCCCGGTGAGCAAGATGTAATCATCGGAAGTGCAACTTTTTCTTTATCGACCAAAGCTTTTTTCAAGCGTGTCAGTAATTCGGTTCCTTCTTCCATAATGGTTAAATCTGCCGTGAAATCGGTATCGAGAACGGCATCGAAGCCCATTTTTTTAAGAGCCGTTACCATTTGCCCCGTAACGCGTGTTCCGACAGGCAGTCCGAGGCTTTCGCCCAGTGCAACACGCACCGAAGGAGCTGTATTGACGACTACGTATTTGTCCGGATCATCGATTGCTTCCCAAATGTCGTCATAATATCTTCTTTCGGTCAATGCTCCTGTGGGGCAGTGTATGATACACTGTCCGCAGTTAGTACAAACGATTTCGTTCATTGGTAAGTGCATAAACGTTGAGATTCTCATGTCTTTCCCTCGTTCGGTAACAGCCAATGCGTTCACATGTTGAATTTCGGCACAGGTTCGCACGCAACGTTGGCAACGAATACATTTGCTGTTGTCTTTTTCTACCGACCACGATGATTTATCCAAATCGGTGTCGCCTTTTTTCAAAACACTCAGGTAGATTTGATTATCTACATTATAGTCGGAAGATAGGGTTTGAAGCTCGCAATTTGTACTTCGATAGCAGGTTGTGCATTGAGTGTTGTGCTCCGAAACTAAAAGGGCGAGAATATCCTTTCGGGCTCTACGCACTTTGGGAGAAGATGTTAAAATTTTCATTCCCTTGTCGGCAGGTGTTGCACAAGAGGCAGTTAAAGTTTGTTTCCCGACTTGTTCCACAACGCAAACGCGACAGTTTCCGGCAACACATAAATCTTCGTGATGACAAAGTGTCGGGATTTTGATGTTGATTTTTTTGGCGGCATCCAAGATAGAAGTTCCTTGTTCGACCGTTACGTCGATACCGTCGATATTTAAGGTGATATTATTTGCCATTTTATTAGTTTTTAGATATGAGATTTGAGACACATGACGCAAGATATGATTTCGGAAATTATTTAATTTTACAGTAATATTTCTAAAATCTAAAATCTTGATACTTTTGTCTGTTAATAAATCATTTCTTCTCTGAAATTGTTCACAATAGAGCTGAACGAATTCGTAACCGATTGACCTAAACCGCATTTCGATGTAATTCTCATTGTGTCGGCTAATTTGAGAAGTTGATTCAAATATTCGGGTGATTTTTTTCCTGTTTTCACGGCTTCAATTCCTTTGAGCAGTTGCTGGCAACCGATTCGACAAGGTGTGCATTGCCCGCATGATTCTTCGGCATAAAATTCCAAATAATTATGCAAAACGTTGTACATTGAACGCGTGCTGTTGAAAACCATTGTAGAGCTGCCCGTTGTATTTCCTTCGCCGATAACGGCAGATTTAAAATCTTTTCGCGGAATACAAAAACCTGCAACGCCTCCTACTTGTACTGCTTTTGTGTCGCCGTCGCCAAATTCCGCAACAAAAGCTTCTAATGTCATACCCAATTCGAGTTCATGAACTCCTTCTTTTGGAGAATCGCCCGAAATGGAAAATAATTTTGAACCGTGTTGGTCGTCTGTGCCAAGCTTTCGATATTCATCGGCACCAATTCGACAAATCATATTGGCAGATGCGAAAGTTTCAACATTATTAACAACGGTTGGGTAGCCCAAATAGCCTTTTTGGATTGGAAATGGCGGCTTGTTCCTTGGCTCTCCGCGTTTGCCTTCCATTGATTCGATAAGAGCAGTTTCTTCGCCGCAAACATAAGCCCCGGCTCCCAAAAATATCGAAATATCGAAATTAAGTCCTATTTCTTTTGCATGTTGCTTGTATATATCCAACTCTTTTTCGAGTCCTTTTATCAAATATTTATATTCGCGACGCAAATAAATTACACCTTTTGTTGAGCCTGTAACCCAAGCACAAATTGCCATTCCCGAAATCACTTTACGCGGAACTTCGGTGAGTAATTTGCGGTCTTTGAATGTTCCGGGTTCGCCTTCATCGGCATTGCAAATTACGTATTTGATGTCGCCTTGTTGTTCGGCGGCAAATTTCCATTTTAATCCGGTCGGAAAACCGGCACCGCCACGTCCTCTGAGACCCGATTTCAAAATCCGGTCAATAACTTCGGCTTTATTATTTTCCTTATGATGTTCTTTTAAAACTTGATAAGGAGCCGTAGAGTATGGGCTGAATATAATATCTACTTTTTTTGCTTTATTTAACATGATTTTTTCCTCCGAATTAATTAGACTTTGTTTCTCAAAAGGTCGTTTAATATTTCGCGAACACTTGAAGGGGTTAATTTTGTATAACACTCATCGTTGATAAGCATTGCAGGTCCTTCATCGCACAATCCCAAACAATTGGTTTCGAGCAACGAAAATCGTTTATTAGAAGAGTTTTCTCCTAATTTGATTTTCAGAACTTCTTCTGCGGTTTTAATGATTTCTTTTTTACCCTTCATATCGCAAGTGATTGATTTACAAATGCGAATAACGTTTCGACCTCTTTCTTTGGTATCGAGGAATGAATAAAAAGAGGCGGTTCCGTAAACTTCGGCTGCCGAAATATCTAATTGGGCGGCAACTTCCAACATCGCTTCTTTGGTGAGAAAATGTTCTTTTTCGACAATGCCGTTCAAAATTGGAATCAAACTGTTGCGTTTGTTTCCATGTTTGTCGAGCAATTCGTTGATTAATGCTTTAGTTTCTGTCATAAGTTTCTTAATTTATTTTGAATGTATGGTTTGATAAAACGCGTTTGGGTTCTATCTTTTTTTGCTATCTCAAAACTAATCAACTTGAAAAGGTATTCTAATGACTTTTATTAGAAGAAATAGTGATAAAAATCAGAAAAACTGTCTTATTTAGATTGAATA
>DYSM01000297.1 GCA_020718265.1 Draconibacterium orientale
ATGTAATTTTGTTATTTTTATGATTATAACTACCACAAAGATAATACTTTACATCATTTTATGCAAATCTTTTTTGAATTATTCGGGTTATCACCCTGCAAATTACGAGAGCTATCCGCGTAAGTTCGGGTTTAGGCGGGTGTAGGGATTTGGGAGTGGAGAGTGAAGAGTTGGATTGATAATGTCTTGTATTTACGTGTTTTCTTACAAACACGTTATCAGCCGAACAAACCTATCTCTTTGTCCAAAATCCAAAATTTTGTTAAAAACAAAAATATCCGAACTGAAAACCGTATCTTTGTGTTTCCATACTAAAATAATCTGAATGACATTCGATATTTTACATAAAGATACTGCCACAAACGCACGTGCCGGAAAAATACAAACCGCTCACGGTGAAATTCTTACACCGATATTTATGCCTGTCGGTACGGTTGGTTCCGTTAAAAGTGTTCATCAACACGAATTGCGCGACGACATCAAAGCTCAAATCATTCTCGGAAACACGTATCATTTGTATTTGCGACCCGGAACGGATGTGATACGAAAAGCCGGCGGCTTGCACAAATTTATGAATTGGGATAAACCAATTCTTACGGACAGCGGCGGTTTTCAAGTCTTTTCACTTTCTGCAATGCGCAAATTGCGTGAAGACGGCGCACATTTCCAATCGCACATCGACGGCTCCAAGCATATTTTCACACCCGAAAATGTCGTTGAAACACAACGCATTATCGGTTCCGATATTATGATGGCGTTGGACGAATGTCCACCCTACCCTTCGGATTTCAAATATGCCAAAGATTCCATGGAACTCACGCATCGCTGGCTGAAACGCGGCATCGAACATTTCCGAAACACCGAACCGCTTTACGAACATTCGCAAACGTATTTTCCGATTGTGCAAGGCAGCACGTATCCGGAATTGCGCAAACAATCAGCCGAATTTATTGCCGAACAAGGCGCGGAAGGTAATGCCATCGGCGGACTTTCCGTGGGCGAACCAACCGAAATGATGTACGAAATGCTCGACCTTGTAAACGGAATTTTGCCCAAAGACAAGCCGCGTTACCTTATGGGTGTCGGCACACCGATGAATATTTTGGAAGGCATCGCACTCGGAACCGACATGTTCGACTGCGTAATGCCCACGCGCAACGGGCGCAACGGCATGTTATTCACGTGGAACGGCATTATCAACATCAAAAATAAAAAGTGGGAAACCGACTTTTCGCCTTTGGACGAAAACGGCACCTCTTATGTGGACAGCACGTACAGCAAGGCTTACCTGCGCCACCTCATGCACACGGGTGAACGTTTGGCTGCGCAAATTGCAAGTATCCATAACTTGGCATTCTATCTCGAACTTGTGCGCGTGGCTCGTGAGCGCATTTTGGACGGAACGTTTGCCGAATGGAAATCGAAAATGGTTGTTCAATTAGCTCAAAGACTGTAAGTTATGCGAAGAAAATCCATTTGGCTTCTTGCAACAATCATGGCACTGACCATGATTTGGCTCATTGTGGTACAATTTAGGTGGATTGAAAATGCGTTACTTGTTCAGGAACAGGAGTTTGGGCGCATCGTCAATAAATCGTTGTTTGAAATGGTGCAAGACATTGAGGAGCGCGAAACCATTATGCAAATTACCAACGAAACCTTTTCGTTCAGCTCCGATTCCATGGAAATGCCGGGCGTAGAATTATTTCTCAAACACACAATTGCCGAGCAAGATACAGGCGAGTTAAATTATTTTGTGCTCGGAAAAGATTCGGCGATTTACGAAGTTTCGGAAAATCCGGCGGAACAAATTCGCGTAACCGGCAAGTTTAATCCGTCCGAATTGCGCAAAACTTTGACACAAAAACTTAAAGCTAAAACCATTTTTTTTGAAAATGTTATCAATCGGTTGATACGAAAAGAAATAAATTTGGACGAACGTATAGATAAAGAATCTCTTTATAAGATTATTGATAAAAATTTGAAAGCTAATGATATAACCTTGCCGTATGAATTTGCAGTCAGAACTCCGGACGGTAAGTTTAATCTTTCTTCCGAAGGTTTTAATTTGGATTATTTAGAAAAAACGTATGAAATTTTAATGTATCCGAACGACATTTTATCGTCCCAACATTATTTGATTCTGTATTTTACAAAAGATAAAAGCTACATTTCCAAAGAAATGCCTCAGCCTATCATCACATCCATAATATTAACAATAATCATTAGTTTCACTTTCGGATTTACAATGTATATCATTCTGAAACAGAGAAAATTATCCGAGCTAAAAAATGATTTTATCAGCAACATGACGCACGAGTTGAAAACGCCTGTTTCCACAATTTCGCTCGCATCGCAAATGTTGAAAGACCCCGGACTGTCGCTCGACCGTGCGCGCATCGACAACATCACACGCATTATTGACGACGAAAGCCAACGACTTGGATTTCAGGTGGACAAAGTGCTTCAAACATCATTGTTTGAAAAAGGCAGAATCCACATGAAATTCAAAGAAACTGATATACATTTGATGATTTCAAACGCTGTGTCGAATATGAATTTGAAAGTTAGCAACCGCGGCGGTAAAATTTCGGCAGATTTAAACGCAAAAAATTTCTATGTTGATATTGACGAAATGCACTTTACAAACGTCATTTTCAATCTGTTAGATAATGCCGTAAAATACGCTCGCGAAGATGTTCCGCCCTATATTACCGTGCACACAGCAGACCGAGTTAAGGGAATCGCCATTACGGTTTCGGACAACGGCATCGGAATTCCGCGCGAACATCAAAAGAAAGTTTTCAATAAATTTTATCGCGTTCAACGCGGTAATGTCCACAATGTCAAAGGCTTTGGCTTAGGTTTAAACTATGTTAAACGTATTGTGGACGAACACAAAGGCACTATTGTCGTAAAAAGTGAAACGGGAAAAGGCACAGAATTTGAAATTTTTATACCGATAAAACAAAGTTAGAATAACAAACTCATAATCAAAGTATCATACTACAAAAATTGAATAAAATGGGAAAAATAAAAGTATTACTTGCCGAAGATGATGTGAATCTCGGCTCGCTTTTGGAACAATATCTGAATGCAAAGGGTTATGCCACAGACCTTTATACAGACGGCGAAAAAGGCTACACCGGCTTCACCACCAAGGAATACGACCTTTGTATTTTGGATGTGATGATGCCCAAAAAAGACGGGTTTGAACTCGCACAAGACATTAAAGCCGTGAAACCGCAAATTCCGGTCATCTTCCTAACAGCCAAGGCGTTGAAAGAAGATGTGCTCGAAGGTTTAAAAATTGGAGCCGACGATTATATAACAAAACCTTTCAACATGGAAGAGTTGTTGTTGCGTATCGAAGCTATTTTACGTCGCAGCGGCAATAAAACTCAGGAAAAAACGGAGCACGCGATAGGAAAATTCACGTTCGATACCAACAAACAAACCCTGACCATCGGAAAAACCGAAACAAAACTCACAACTAAAGAGTCTGAGTTATTAAAACTTTTGACTGAAAATATGAACAGTGTCTTGGACAGAAATTACGCCCTCAAGAAAATTTGGAAAGACGATAATTACTTCAATGCGCGCAGTATGGATGTGTATATCACTAAGTTACGCAAACACCTGAGTGCCGACCCGCGTTTGCAAATTCTCAATTCGCACGGTAAGGGCTACAAACTCATTATTGGCGAAAAGTAGTATTTGTAAGAAAACGTGTAAATATTTGAATTTATGTAGGTTGTAGTCA
>DYSM01000298.1 GCA_020718265.1 Draconibacterium orientale
AATTGATTTTTGTAACCAAACTGCAAAATATTTTTCAGAAGTTACAACAGACTTTAAGGTTGGTAATATTGTTGTAGGCGACAATTCTGTTGCAATTGACGGAAAAGCGGTTTTCAAAAACAAAGACAACAAAAAAACTTATGTTTCCTCTTGCGACCTTTATCTTTTTGACAATGGAAAATTGTTCCAAATAAACTCATATTGCATAAAGACAAACAACGAAAATAGTCAAACGGAAAAAACAACGAACGCCTAACAGCAGTTTGGCAAAAAAGCGGGTTCAGTACTTCTATGAAACATTTGTGCTTAAACAAACATTCGGAATTCTATTGAACTTTAGTGCTACTAATCCGCTTCTTCGCCAAGCCACAAAACGTTAGGCGTCAGTGCAGAGGACACACAATGCAACAGAAAGACTTGAATGAAATACTTGACATACACACCACCGGATGACTTAGCTAGTATTGTCTATCGATATTGGTCTTTGGAGGGTAAAGTGCCTGATGGGCAAAAGTATATTCACAGGACTATGGCAAACTTTTGTCCGGAGCTCATCTTTCATTATGGAGGAAAATTCAAGGAAGTGACACACGAAAACAATATTGAAACGACTTTTATCACCGGCATACACGGACAAACAGACAAAATCAGACGTTTTATAGCGACAGACCAATACGGTATTTTTGGCGTTATTCTTCAACCTTATGCCATTCCGTTATTATTTGGCATATCATCATTAGAAACCCGCAATCAGCTTATTGATTTGCCGTCCATTTTTGGAACTGTCGGAGTAACTCTCACTGAACAAATGCTCGCAGTGAAGGACAACTTTACGCGAGTTCAAATCATCAATCGTTTTCTAAAAAAAAGATTACAAAACTATAAAAGACCCGAGATTATCAATGCGGCTCAACTCATCTGTAAGAAGAGTGGTTTGGTGGACGTAAAACAAATTGCAATGCAGGTGTTTCTATCACAACGACAGTTTGAAAGAAATTTTAAGGAACTCATTGGGTTCAGTCCGAAATCTTTTGCAAGATTGGTCAGATTCAAATCCCTGATAAATAATTACAACAAAGGAGATAAATCACTAACACAGGTAGCTTATGATTTTGGTTACTACGACCAATCACATTTCATACAAGAATTCAAGTCTTTTTCCGGGTACAAGCCCAACACTTACTTCTCAGGCGGAGCAAACGAGATTTTTTATGCGCCATCTGCAAAATGACGATTTTTTCCAATTTTGAGTTGCTATAATATAAGAACTTGCACTCAAAAAAGGATTATATCATGGAAAAAGTCAAAATTGAAAAAGATATAAAAGTCTTTTATGTGACTGCGCCTTCTTTTCCTGAGGGAATTAAAGAAGCTACTGACAAACTTCATTCATTATTTCCTTTCTCACACGAAAGGAAGATTTTCGGAATGAGCCGACCTGAAAACGGGGGAGCAATTATTTACAGGGCAGCAGCAGAAGAAATGGAAAAAGGAGAAGCCGGGCGGCTGGGTTGTGAAACACTCATCGTAAAAAAAGGAAACTATGTTTCATTGACGGTGAATGATTTCAGAAAAGACCCAATGAAGATTAAAAAGGCATTTGATATGCTATTAACTGAACCGAATCTTGACCCTCAAGGTTATTGCGTAGAGTGGTATGCAACCGATAGAGAAGCGGTGAAGTGTATGATACGACTTGACGAATAAAAACAACGAACAGCTAACATCGGTTTGGCAATATGGCGCCTGAAGTGCTTCTACGAAACATTTGTACAAAGTTCAACATTAGGAATTCTATTGAGCTTTTGTGCTAAAAATCCGCCACATCGCCATGCCGAAAGCCGGTACAGGCAATGTTAAACGACCAAACATAACGACTTGACATATGAACACAAGTAATCCAAAATTCAAAGACGTTGACGAGTACATATCGTGTTGTCCGACAGACGTGCAACCCGTTTTGAAAAAACTCAGGACGACAATCAAAAAAGCTGCACCAAAAGCAGACGAACGAATAAGCTATGGTATGCCGTTTTATGAATATGGTGGCAAGGGCTACGAAGGACGGCTCATTTATTTTGCCGCATTCAAAAAACACATCAGTTTATTCATTACACCCCGACACAGCGAATCCATTCCAAGCGAATTACAAGAATATCACGTTTCAAAGGCCACATATCAATTTCCGTTAGACAAACCTTTTCCTTACACCCTGATTGAAAAAACGATTAAGCTGCTTGTGAAAGCAAGAGACGTACAGGTTACACATCCCAAATCCACCAAAAAAACAAACACAAAAATACAAAACATCAACAAGGACATTCTTTCTTACAACATCAAACAAGCCGTAGCCGACAAAGACATTTGCAATTTGTTGCTACAGGAAATTAGCAATGGCTTAACTAAAGCGGAAAACAAAGTATGGCACGGACACCCTGTTTGGTTTTTAGACGGGAACCCTATTGTGGGTTACAGCAAGCAGAAAGCGGGCATTCGGTTAATGTTTTGGAGCGGAGCAAGTTTTGATGAACAAGGGTTGGGAGTGCGGGGCGAAAAATTTAAAGACGCTTCTGTTTTCTACAATGCCGTTTCAGACATTAATACCAAAGACCTTAAACGTTGGCTCAAAAAATCAAAAGAAATTCAGTGGGACTATAAAAACATAGTGAAACGGAAAGGCATTTTGGAACGACTGAAATCGTAAATGAAAGAGAATATGGGAAAGACTATTATAGCCGAAGGCGTTTTGCACAAACTGCCCGATGATATGATAAAGGCATTAAAAGCCAAAACTGCTATCCTGGAACGTTGGAACAAGCTAACGCCTATTCAACGCAACGAATGGATTTGTTGGGTTACAATTGTCAAAAAAACAGAAACAAGAACGGAACACATTCAACGTATGATTGAAGAATTATCAGAAGGGAAACGGCAACCGTGCTGCTGGCCGGGTTGTCCACACCGCAGACCTTCGGCTCAAAAATGGTTTAAATAAGTAAAATATCAATAAAATTAAAAATTATGGCATCTATCAATCCACACATTAACTTCAACGGTAATGCGGAAGAAGCATTCAATTTATACAAATCAGTATTTGGCGTTGAGTTCGCCAAATTTATACGTTTCAAAGACCTATCAAGCCCTGAATTTCCTGTAGCAGAAAACGAGGCAAATAAAATAATGCACATTGCTTTGCCAATTGGTAAAAGTATTTTAATGGCTAATGATGTACCTGAAATAATGGGACGAACAAACGAAAATGAGAACAGAAGCAAAATTGCAATTACAGCCGAAAGTAAAGAAGAAGCAATCAAATTATTTAACGGACTTTCAGCAGGCGGTCAAATTGAAATGCCTCTAGACGAAAACCCAGAAGGCTCTTATTTTACGATGTTTAGAGATAAATTCGGTATTGAATGGATGGTGAAATTTGACCCGAAAAAATAACGTAAATCTACTGTGTTCACTGACAGACAAAGAAAAAACTGGTGCTAACATCGTTTACACGTAATGTGGGCTGACGTGCTTAACCGCAGGCTAGTCCCTTTTTGTTATCTTTGTACACGACTGAAAATTAGTGCATCTAATTGCCCCCAACTACTTAAACACAAAACGTTATGCCTCATGCTAAGAAAACAGACAGCGTACCAAATGACAAGATAAATAATTAAATTTATAAACTATAAGTACAAAGAATTAGAATGAAATAAAAACTGACAATAGACAAACTAAAAGCAGAAGCCAAAGCGTTTTGTATCGCAGA
>DYSM01000299.1 GCA_020718265.1 Draconibacterium orientale
TACAAACGCTGTTTATTGATTTTTCTTCCAAAGTTTTTTGGTCAGTTCGATAATATCGTCTAAATATTCGGTGTCAAAATCTAATTTTTCAGCAATTTTCATACACAAATTATACTCAACGCCGTGCACTTCGCCGTCTATCATGCCCATGTAAACAGCATCGGCGAGCTGCTCCTCACGGTCTTCATCGTTGAGCGGAATGATAAATTCCAAGTTATCAACACTGTCTATTATTCTGTTTACCACATCTTTATCTAAGCCGTATTCTTCGGCACGGCTTGCTAAAAACGCTAATTCGCTTTGCTGCAAAATACCGTCGGAATACGCAACGGCAACTAAATTTTGGAAATGTTCTGTTTTTATCACTTTTTCGTGCGCTGTCATACGATTGATTTCAAAAGAAGTGCAAGATATAAAAAAACATCAAATCTGCAAATTGAAACGCGAATATATTTACTTTTGAGGCATGAAATTGAACCCAAAAACTCCCGTTATTCGAACAGAAAACCTATATTTGAGGTATAATTCCGAAGTAATTTTCGAAAATATTTCTTTTGATATATTTGAAAGTCAAACAGTTGCGCTCACAGGCGAATCGGGCAGCGGAAAAACAAGTTTTTTGAATTTGATAGCCGGCTTTGTAACCGATTTTTCAGGAAAAATGGAAATTTTCGGCTTGGAACTGAATGCCAAAAACATCCGAACAATCCGTAAACACATCGCTTGGTTGCCGCAGGAAATAGCTTTGCAGGAAAATTCGGTACGCGATTTGCTTCTTGCGCCGTTTCGATTTGAGGCAAATAAAAAATCGATACCTAATGAATCAAAAATTACAGAAGTATTTGAAAGTCTGGCACTTTCGCCCGCGCTTTTGGAAAAACAAACGCATGAAATTTCCGGCGGTCAGAAACAGCGTGTGCTGTTGGCAAGCTGTTTATTGCAAGATAAAAAGCTCATTTTGCTCGATGAGCCGACATCGGCATTGGACGAAACGACCCGCAATTTGGTTGCCGACATATTTGCTTCTGTGCCGAATCGCACCGTCATTGCCGCCACGCACGACACATATTGGATGAAAAAAGTGGATGTGATTCTGAATTTCGACAAAAAAAATGTTTGAGCAAAAATTTTCAAAAAAAAAACTCCTCGATACTGTCGAAGAGTTTAAATTTTCTTGGCGAAAAATTCTTATTTCAATAATTTTTCAATTTCAGTTTTCAACTGACCTTTGTCTCTGTAACCGACCAATTTTACGAAATCGCCGTTCACCGGAGCCATAATTAAAGTCGGAATGCCGCGAATTTCAAACAATCCGGCGAGGTTGCCGTAATCGTCTGTGTTCACTTTATACACTTGAATTCTGTCGCCGTATTCCTTTTGTAAATCTTCCAAATGTGGCGCAATCAGCTTGCACGGACCGCACCAATCGGCATAAAAATCCACGATTGCAAGTTTATTGCCTTCATACTTCCACGTTGTTTTATTTTTTTCAAAATCCCACACGTTTTTCTTAAAAGTGTCTGTTGTCAAATGAACCACACTTTGAGAAAACGCCGCACTCATTGCAAGCACTGCAACTATTGACAAAACTAATTTCTTCATTATCAATTGATTTTTAACCGAAAATATTCGGCTTTGGTTTAAAAATTTTAGACTCAAATTACAAACGCAATCCTAAACACATTTAGTATATGACAAAGCCGACATTTGTTATCGGCATTGTATTTTTTTGTATTTAAGAAACGTTTAATACGTCAGCGATTGCTTTTTTGAACGTCTCTTTCGGCAACGCACCTACTGCCATTTGCGGTTGTCCTTCTTTGGGAACAAAAAGTAACGACGGAATGCTTTGGATTCCAAACATGCCTGCAAGTGTGCGTTCTACCTCTGTATCAATTTTATAGATATTGATTTTTCCGGCATATTCGTCTTGTAATTCTTCTAAAATCGGCGCAACCATTTTGCACGGACCGCACCAATCTGCATAAAAGTCAATCAAACAAGGCAATTCGCCCTCGAATGACCACTCTTTGTTTGCTTCAAAATTAAATACTTTTTCTTTGAACGATTGTTCTGTTAAAAATTCTACTTTTGCCATTATTTTAAAATTTGATTTTTGTGGTTTATTGCAAACGATATACCGTTTTAAAAAATCAGACAAATAGACATGAAAATATTTAAAAGTGTAAATTTGTCAGATAATTTTATATTCTGCAAACTTAGATATAATTTTGCAAATCAGAAAAATTTTTAGCCACAACCAAATCATCAAAATTAGGCAAAAGAACAGAAGTGAAAGAATTTTTGAAACATCCGATTTTTGAAATCGTAAAAACAGTAGCTGCCGAGCACGGAACAACAGCGTATGTCATCGGCGGATTTGTGCGAGATTTGCTGCTCAAACGCCCGTCGAAAGACATTGATATTGTTACACTTGGCGACGGCATTGAGCTTGCAAAACAGGTTGCAAAGCGTGTGCCGGGCAAACCTGCTGTTACGGTTTTCAAACGCTTTGGTACGGCAATGTTCAAATTTGGCGACATCGAACTTGAATTTGTCGGCGCACGGAAAGAATCGTATTCTCCGGATTCGCGCAAACCTGCCGTAGAAAAAGGTTCGTTGGAAGACGACCAAAACCGCCGCGATTTTACCATCAATGCTCTGGCAATCAGTTTAAATTCAGTCAATTACGGTGCACTGATTGACCCGTTTGGCGGACTTGCCGACTTGGAAGCAAAAATCATACGCACGCCCCTGAATCCGGACATTACGTTCTCCGACGACCCGCTGCGCATGATGCGCGCCGTGCGGTTTGCAACACAATTGAATTTCATAATTCATGCTGAAACGTTCGCAGCACTTGCACGCAACAAAGAACGAATCCACATCATTTCTTCCGAACGTATTGCCGACGAATTGAATAAGATTATGTTGTCGAAAATACCGTCCGTTGGTTATAAGTTATTGGAAGAATGCGGTTTACTACATCTAATTTTGCCCGAATTAACGGCAATGAAAGGCGTTGAAGTTCAAAAAGGCAAAGGTCATAAAGATAATTTTTATCACTCGTTACAAGTTTTAGATAATATTAGCCTAAATACCAATGATTTATGGTTGCGCTGGGCTGCATTGTTGCATGACGTGGGCAAACCGCAAACCAAACGGATGAGCGATGACGGTTGGACATTCCACAGCCACGAATTTGTAGGCGCGAAAATGGTTCCTCAAATTTTTACTCGTCTGCGCTTGCCGCAAAACCAAAAAATGAAATATGTTCAAAATTTGGTTCGTCTGCATTTGCGCCCGATTGCGCTCGTGCAAGACATCGTAACAGATTCAGCAGTAAGGCGTTTACTCTCCGAAGCCGGCGACGATACCGACGATTTGATGATATTGTGCGAAGCCGACATCACGTCCAAAAATGAAGCGAAAGTAAAGCAGTATCTTGCTAATTTTGAGAAAGTTCGTATAAAACTCCGCGAAGTCGAAGAGCGCGACCGCGTTCGGAATTGGCAACCGCCCGTAACCGGCGATGAAATTATGGAACTTTTCGGAATTCCGCCCTCGCACACCATCGGCATCATAAAAGCGAATTTAAAAGAAGCAATTTTGGACGGAGATATACCGAACGAACGCGATGCCGCGATGAAATTCGTTACTGCCGAAGCCGAAAAACTTGGCTATAGTTTAAAGGTGACAATTGATAGTTGATATTCAGTGTTTGTAAGAAAATGTTTAAATATTTGATTTCATGTAGA
>DYSM01000300.1 GCA_020718265.1 Draconibacterium orientale
TAATTTAACTTTACAAACTTTCAACTTTATGACTTTTTATACTGAACTCATACATTAATTTTTGAAAATGGTACAATATTTGAAAATTCAAACTTAAAATTCCATATCATCACCTTTCATAATCGTCATAAACCATTATTTTATCAAATACAGGGTATGTACATCTAATTTTTTTTTCAGAATACATAATTATACTTATATTTACCGCTAATTGACAAATTATATCATTGTGAAATGAAACAAGCCTCCGATGTCAGCACAAACAGCCTTGCGTACGTACTCTTTAAAGGTATGCACCAAGACAACTTGGAATATACTTACAGAGGCGTATTTACGTCCTCTATTACGGACACGATACTTTCGCTCGCCGAAACGAATTTGAATAATGCCGAAGAAACACGCAAGATGAAAAAACGCGTGTACTTTATTATGGTCGAAGGTTTGCAAAACATTACAAGACACCAATCGGAGAATTTGGACAATCACGTATCCATGTATCCCGGACTTTTTGTGCTTCAACGCAACGGAAACGACGGATATTCCGTAACAACAGGAAACTTAATCGTAAAAAAAGACAAAGAATTTTTAGGACAGCAAATTGAAAAAATAAATCAATTTTCGGCAGAAGAATTAAAACAATACTCACTCGAAATTCTCGACCAAGGACAGCTTTCCGGCAAAGGCGGAGCCGGCTTGGGACTCATTGAAATTGCCAGAAAATCGGGCAATAAGCTGCATTACGCATTCAAAGATGTGAACGAAGAATATGCGTTTTTTTACATGAACACGCACATCTCAGCACAGGAAGACAAAACGATAGACTCAAACCCACTGCCCGGAATCATTGAATTACATCAAGTTCTTGAAAATCAAAATGTTTTACTAAATTTTAGCGGAATATTTAATCAAGAAACACTGATAAATTTATTGTCCATCATCGAAAAGCAGCTACAAGCCACTTATATTCTCAAAATGAAAGTGTTCAACCTCATGGTTGAGATGCTGCAAAATATTGTAAAACACGCAGATAACTATAACTACAACGGCGAAAAAGGAAAACATGCCATTTTCTATATCAGCGAACAAGACGACAAAATAATTTTCACATCAGGAAATTACATCAAAAACGAAAAAATAACTTCGTTCCGCGAGCGGCTTGAAAAAATAAACACCTTAGACAAAAAAAGTCTCAGCCATTTTTACAACCAAACCCTTTTCAACTTTGATAAAAACAACGACCTATCTTCCGGATTGGGTTTGATTGATATTAAAATGAAATGTAAAACTCCGTATATCTTTGATTTTTACAAGATTAACGAAGAATTCTCATTCTATTCACTTCAAATTTACGTAAAAAAAATGAAAACAGATATCGCACCTATAAAATTTGAACAAACCACCGAAACACCTATCATTAGCTTAGACCAAAATACCGGTATTCTGGTATTCTCCGGACGCTCAATTCCGGAAAATGCTGTAAGCTTTTACAAACCCGTTCTTGACTGGCTCTCCGATTACGAACCGCTGCAAGGCGTAGTAACTGAGGTTACCTTCAATTGGGATTACTACAACACGTCAACCGACAAACAAATTGCTAAAATTATGTTGCAACTCGAAGAAATTGCAAAACATAATAAACTCTTAGTTAAATGGTATTATCTACGAGGCGATCACAGCATGAAGTCTCATGGTCAGCGCTTTAAAGAACTTCTGGATATAGATATTGAACTTATCCGAAACGAATTTTCGGAAGAGAATGAAGAATTTTAGTCAAACAAAACAAGCGTCAAGCGCAAAACATGACAAAATCGTTTGCAAGTTATCAAATTGAAAATCAAACGGATAAGCCAAGTGAGGTTCTTATCCGTTTTTTTGATATGCAACACAAACTTATCGCTGAAACCAAACTTCCGAAAATTGAATTTTCGGAAATTTCCGAAAACATCAGAAATTCTAAAACTATTGACCTCGAAAATGTTTTTGTAGCAAATTTTTCTTTAAAAAAATACCAAGACCTGAATCTGCACTTGCTTAAATGCACTGCAGAAAATGTTTTTTTTGAAAACAAAACAGAAAAGATTGACTTGTCAAAATTACACATTACAGCACCTAATATCGCATTCTCGAATTGCATATTTTCTGCCGACGAAATTTCGTTTTCAGGAACTGTATTCAACAGTAAATCAACAAGTTTTGACGGATGCCGGTTCTATTTTTCCGATGAAATAAGCTTTCAAAAATGCGAATTTGTCGGCTCGACTAATTTCAAACACGCCGCGTTTTCAAAAGGCACAAAAAATTTCAAAACTATAACGTTTGCCAACGAACAAGTCGATTTTACCGATACAGATTTTGGCGACGGCGACTTGTCGTTCAGCGGAACAAACTTCGGAAACGGAAAAATTTCCTTCAAAATAGCCAATTTCGGAAACGGCAGAACCGATTTTTCAGAAACTGAATTCGGAACAAACGAAGCCACATTTGAAAAAGCAGAATTCGGAAACGGCGATGTTACGTTCCGAAATACTAAATTTTTGAGCAAATACCTCAATTTCATCAGCTTAAAATTCGGAAACGGAAAAAAAGATTTCAGCAACGCAAGCTTGGGCTTGGAAAACGTAACATTCAAAAACTCAAATTTCGGAAACGGAAAAATTTCATTCCGACAAGCCAATTTCGGTGCCGGAATCGTCGATTTTCACTACTGCGAATTTGGGAACGGCGACCTGATTTTCGATTCCGCCATGTTCAAAAGCGGAACCATTAATTTCCGAACCACAAATTTCGGCGACGGCGATGTGAGTTTTAAACGCACGAATTTTGGCGACGGCGAACTAAACTTTCAGGCTTCAACCCAAAAAAGCGGAACATTTCGATTTGAAAATGCAGTGCTCGGAAACGGCGAATTTAACTTTGAAGACACCGATTTTTCAAATACCGATGTAACATTTTTTGATGTCGATTTTGGTTCCGGAAAAGTTACTTTGCGAAATTCTTTACTTCAAACACTCTCTCTAAATAATTCAGTATTAGCAAATTACTTCGACCTTAGAATCCAAAGTTGCGAACTTTTAGACCTCTCGGACACCATTGTTAAAGACATAGTGGATCTTGCACCTTACGACCGCCCGATTCGCATCAAAAACATCAAACTTTCCGGTATGCGTTTGCTCGGCAGATTATATTTAGATTGGAATTTAAGTAATGTTAAAGAACTGATTTACAAGCAACAAACCACACATAGAGACCGAAAAGAGCAATTCAGAATTTTGAAAGAAAATTACAGCTCCAACGGACAATACGCTTTTGAAGACGAAGCTTATGTGGAATTCAAGCGTTGCGAAGCTAAAGCAAAATTAGAAGTCGAATCGCAAAAAAGCATTTATAAACGTTTTAAAGCAAACTTTTCTTACGGCTTTAACTTGCTGATATTAGATAAGATGGGACGATATGCAACCTCGCCTCTGCGCGTACTGACAACAATGTTTGTAACCTATTTGGCATTTACGCTCTCTTTCATTTTCTTGTCTATGTATGGAAATTCGCACATTTTGTCCTCGCTTTTTCCGGCGGAAGACCCCAGAATTTTGGGTTTAACCGCTCGTGCGTTCTACCACAGTGCAATAACCTTTCTCACAATAGGTTACGGCGATTATTACCCCGACGGCATTGCACGTTGGATTTCATCGGCGGAAGGCTTCATCGGCTTATTTTTGATGTCCTATTTTACCGTAGCATTTGCACGTAAAGCATT
>DYSM01000301.1 GCA_020718265.1 Draconibacterium orientale
ACTGTTTACTGCTGACTGTTTACTGCTGACTGTTTACTGCTGACTGTTTACTGCTGACTGTTTACTGCTAACTGTTTACTGCTAACTGTTTACTGCTAACTGTTTACTGCTAACTGTTTACTGCTGACTGTTTACTGCTGACTGTTTACTGCTGACTGTTTACTGCTGACTGTTTACTGATAACTGTTTACTGATAATTGATATGCACATCACCGAAAATCATATAAAATCTATCTTAGAAAAAAAAGAATTTTCAAAAGAAGATATTACCGTTTTATTGCAAGCCGACAAGGTTCAGCGCCAATTAATTTACGCTAAGTCTGTCGAAATCAAAGAAAAATACATCGGAAAATACACTTATTTTCGCGGATTGATTGAGTTTTCAAATCTTTGTGTAAAAGATTGTTACTACTGCGGAATACGAAAATCGAACCAAAATTCGGAACGCTACAACCTCAGCGATGAACAAATTCTGCAAGCCGTTGCATTTGCGCACAAAAATAAGTATGGCTCCATTGTTTTGCAATCGGGCGAACGCTCCGACAAAGCATTTACCGACCGAATTTCAAATTTGCTGAAAACCATCACAAAAAATCACAACGGCGAACTCGGAATCACACTTTCGCTGGGCGAGCAAAGTTTAGACGTGTATTCGGATTGGGTGCAAAGCGGCGCGCATCGTTATCTGTTGCGTATCGAAAGTACAAATCGAGATTTGTATTACAAAATTCACCCGAACGATGCCGCGCACGCCTACGAGCAACGCTTGGAAGCCTTGTGTAACACGCGCCGCGCGGGTTTGCAAGCCGGCACGGGCGTTATGGTTGCGCTGCCGTTCCAAACCTACGAAGACCTTGCCGACGATTTACTTTTCTTCCAAAATTTTGATGTCGATATGGTTGGCATGGGTCCGTACATTGAGCACAGCGACACGCCTTTATTCGGCGTAAAAGCAGAGCTGATGCCGCTTATCGACCGTTTCGACCTGACTATGAAAATGATTGCCGTGTTGCGCATTATGATGAAAGACATCAACATTGCCGCTGCCACAGCTCTGCAAGCCATCGACCCGATTGGGCGCGAAAAGGCGATTCGCGTGGGCGCAAACATTATTATGCCGAACATTACACCGAGCGAAAACCGGAAAAACTATCAACTTTACGACAACAAACCTTGCATTGACGAGGGCGCGGATGACTGCACAACGTGCATGGAAGAGCGCATCCAGCTTTCCGGCGACGAAATCGGTTACGGACTGCGCGGCGACTCGCCTCATTTTTTCAACAGAGGAAAAAGTTTGTAACGTACGCAGTCTTTGCAAAAAAACTCATAACACATTGAACTACTTATTGTTATCAAGAGATTTCGACTTGAATGTTCTAAGAAATTCTGTTGAAATTACATTGTAACGATAAAAAACAAAGAATGACAACTGAATGACCATACATTCAATTGAAAAAACAGCTGTAATCTACATGAAATCAAATATTTAAAAGTTTTCTTAAAAAGATTACTTTCGTTTTTTCACTTCGGGCACGTTTACGTTGTGTTTGTTGTAAAGTTCGCGCGAATCGGTTATGAAACGGTCGAACAAGCGGCGATGTTCGTCTGTAATTTTTGTATCGTGCTCAAAATCAACCACAGGCAACACGGAATAGCGACGCAAATCGCCTGCCGCACGTATGGGACGATACACCCAAATGAGATGATATTCGGGTTGGATGATTTCCGGCGGTTTGTCGGCTTCTTTGCGAAATTTAAAGCTAATCATCGCACCGCCGTCAGCATAACGCCACGTGGCATAATTCGACACAAAATTGCCCAGCGAATAGGCGACAAGCACTTGTTTTTTCGAGCCGTCGGCTTTTGTAAAAGTCTTATATTCCATCGGTTCAATCACGTGCGGATGCGCACCGATGACAACGTCGGCGCCGTTTTCAAAGCAAAAATTTGCAAGTTCCGTTTGCGCGGGCAATTGCACGCGCTCGTATTCCGTGCCCCAATGAAAATAGATGATTCGGGCATCAAAATTTTCGGTTTCCGATTGTTTTAAGTCTTTCAAAATCATATCTTTATTGTAGATATTCAGCAAGTTTGGAGCTTCTGTCATGTTGCCGTTCACGCCGTACGTGTAGTTGAACAACGCGATGCGCATTCCGTTTTCTTCAATCACCAACGGATGGCGTTTGGCTTTGTCGGCAGCGTTCAGGAAACCGCCGGTGTAGGGCATGTCCAACGAATCGAACATGTTCAGCGTGCGTTCAAAACCTTTTTTACCTTTGTCGTACACATGATTGTTGGCGAAGCCTAAGTATTTGAATCCGGCATCTTTAACGGCATACAGAAGCGCATCGGGCGTGCTGAAACTTGGATATCCTGAATATGGCGGACCGCCGAGCGTAACCTCAAAATTGCCGACAACGACATCGGTTGTGTCGAAAATCGGCTTCACTTTTTCAAATTGCGAATGAAAATCGTAGGCTTTTTTATCTTCATAATACGCCGATTTTACCTGCAATTCGTGCTGCATAATGTCGCCCGTGAATATGAAGGAAACCACTTTGGCATCGTCGGATTTTTCTGTTTTTAGTTGTGTCGAAACAGTGTCTTTTTTAGATTTAATATTATGATTATCAATAGATTGACCGTTTGTGTTGCATTGCGAAAGTAAAATTCCGAATATCGGAAATAAAACTATTTTGAGATAGAATTTCATGTGAATTTGTTTTGATTTTTGCAAAGATAAAATTTTCGATATAAAAAACTAAACGTCTGTAATTTTAATGTTTTAGAATTTATTTCTTGAAATTAATAAATAGTTGTATTTTTCGTACGATTTGTATGTCAAACAAAAACGCATCCAAGAAAACGAACTCGTAACGGCAATTCAAGAGGGCGAACTTAAAGCCGAAGAAAAATATATGCCCTTAATCGAAGAGGCTAAAAAACGCGAAGAAGAAGCAACGCAACGAGAGGAAGAAGCAAGGCAACAAATTATTGATTTAGTAAAGTTGCTAAAATCGGTGAATGTATCCGTTGAAATTATTGCGGATAAGACCGGCTTGTCGAAGGACGAAATTGAGAGATTGTAAACGAATCAATTTTATCTGCTCGAAAACGTAATTTTTATGTATATGCAAAAAAAGAAGCCGCATCACGCGGCTTCTTGGTTAAAAAAGGTTGGTTTTTTATTTTTTGTTCAATTGTTGCAGAGCAAATTGAACGGCTAATTCAATTTCAGCTTCGGCTGATGAGGGGTTTGCGGCGCGCCCTTGTCCGCTGTACATCATGGTTGCATTGCTGTCGTAAATTTCAATATTCACGCGAATCGGATAATCGGTTTGCTCACGCGAAATTTTTGAGATTACAAACGCATCCGCTTTCATTTCTTTTGCAACTTTCTGCGCAAGAGAAGCATCCATGGTGTTAAGGCTTCCGTATTTGTAGGCATTTGCTTTGATGCGAACGCTGCGGTAATCGCCGGTCATAGAGAAACTCGAATTTTTGCCGAGCTCCAAGTTTATATCCTTATACGTGGTTTCGGAAAGTGCATTGTTTCCGGTTTCGTCCAAATTATCGGTAACGGGCGGTAAAATAATGGTTTTGTAGGTTTTTGCTTTGTCGTAACCTGCTGATATTACGCCGTTTGCGAAATATTTTGGCGAGCACGCGAAAAACAATATGCTTATAGCAAGACCAAAAATGTAAATTGACTTTTTCATATTTATTTTTATAATTTTATTAATGTTA
>DYSM01000302.1 GCA_020718265.1 Draconibacterium orientale
TACACGCTTTCTTGCAAAGACTGTGTCTGAAATCTAATATAAAATATGTTATCATCCGTGCTCGATTTTATTGTTTCATCCGATTTTTGGCTTTTTTCCTTGGTATTCTTGTTGTTTGCACTCGGTTATTTACTCGCAAAATACTGGGATACATGGCGTTTTAGAGGTTTAAAGATTTTTTTAGCCGTTTTCTTTCCGTTGTTGCTTATGCTTTTTTTACTGTTGCTTCGCGCTTCCGGATACTACGGCTATGCAGAAAATCTTACCGAAATTCGCATCGTTTCAAACAAACTTTGTGTAACCGATGAACAAACAAGAAAAACTAAATTCAGTGATGTCTATAAAATCTGTCGCTTGTATGTTCTAAATGCAGAAACCGGACAAATAATAAGGCGGAAATATTTGGATATGAATGCGATAGTGCGAAATATCGAAGGAAACGAAATGACATACAAGCGTGAAGGCGGCTGGATTCGCTATAATATTGAAACAGATGAAGTTGAAGACGATTCTGTAAAAATATACAACCGTCCCAATCAAAACTTAAGTAGTTGTTATACTGACAAATATACGGTTTCCGGAAACGAAAACACGTTTTTAATACAAGACAGTATCGGATCGCAGTTTGAAATAGAATTTGAAACAGCATCATTTTCGTCAAAGTCCGAATGTTCAAAACCGATTATATTCGGTAACAATTTGTATTTCAACATTGAAACAACCGTTGTTTGTGTCGATGTTTTAGCGAAAAAATTGGTTTGGACAAAAAAACTTTGAGCTTTTTTTTTGATACACGTTTCAAATGTTTTACTTTTGAAATTCTGAAAACGAAGAAAAAATCAAAAGAAAAATGAAGCGCGAAAGACAAAATGTAAATAAAACAGAACCTGTTAAAAAATCAGTTCAATCTAAAAATAACGCACAATTTTCTTCAGGAATATCAAAATTTAAGCTGTTTTTTGAAAAAAATACACTTTTTTTATTAGTCTCAGCTATTTTTTTTATAGGTTTCTTGGCTTTTAGTGATTTTTTGTTTTTTGATAAATTATTCTTTTTCAAAGGTATCGGCAGCGATTCTGTGAATCAGGATTTGCCGGCTTTGATTCACAACTCTTACTTTTTGAATCACGATATTTTTTCAAATTGGACATTTTACCAAGGCATGGGAAGTTCGCTTTACAAACCGATTCCCGTAGAACCACTTGGATTTCTCTCTACAACCATAGATTACACCGGAAATTCACTCTTTGGAGCTTCCTATTTTATCTACGAACGATTTTGGCGTTATTTTATTTTCAATTTTCTTTTAAGCGGAATAATTTTTTATTATTATTTACGAACCATTGATATTAAACACTTTACGGCATTTATCGGCGCATTGTTGATTGCTTTTTCCGGCTACATGGTCATGGGCAGTTCGTGGGGATTTTCGGCACATATATTTCGTGCGGTAGTGTTGCTTTTTGCTTTTGAGCAGTTGTTTGTAAAAAATCGTTGGTATTTCTTTCCGCTTGCGGTGGTGTACGCGTCAGGGAATTTGTTTGTGTTGTATATTTACGCACTTTTCTTATTGACATACAGTATATTACGTTATTTTTCAAACTCCGAAAACAAATTAAAAGGATTTCTCATTTTATCCGGGAAAATGATTGGACTCGGTGCAGTCGGCTTACTTTTGAACGCTGTAAATGTTTGGCGAAATTTTAAATTAATGTATCTCAGCCCGCGCGTTTCGGGCAACAGCTCGCTATCCGAAAAACTGCTGAACGGCGATTCCGGCATTGATTACACGGGGCACGATGCCACGGCAATTTTGCGTTTTTTCTCAAACGATATTCTCGGCACAGGAACCGATTTTAAAGGTTGGTTCAATTACTTTGAAGCTCCGGCGTTTTACATCGGATTATTGAGCTTACTTCTTTTTAGTCAGATATTTACGATGCTCAAAAAGCGTGCAGCTTTCTTATTAGGCGGCATCACAGTTTTTTGGCTGAGTGCAATTTTTATCAACGATTTTCGCTATCTTTTGTTGGCATACACAGGCGATTACTATCGCTTTGGGTTTGACTTTTTTGTGCCGTTTTTGCTCCTTTTTGCCTCAATTCTGGGCTTAAATAAAATTGAAAACGGAGCCAAACTAAACTTGCCCGTTTTGGGCGGAACGCTTGTGTTTCTGCTTGTCTTGCTGTTTTTTCCGTATTCAGGTGTCGAAGAAGGTGCGTTAAATGAAACGATTCGCACAGTTGTTGTTGTTTTTCTGATTGCCAACGCCTGCGTTATTTTTTTAATGTCGAAAGCACACTATTTCAACATAGCTAAAGCCTTGTTAGTTATTGTATTAATCGCAGAAACCGCGTTGTTTTCTTACAAATCGTATGAAACTCGAAATCCGGTTTCACGCACCGAATTTGAAACCAACATGGCAGGCTACGACGACGGCACGATTGACGCCGTAGATTACGTTGAAAAAAACGACAAAAAGAAATTTTTCCGCACCACAAAAGACTACAGTTCCGGAGCAGCCGTGCATCGCAGCCTGAACGATGCACTTGCGCAAGGTTATTATGGCACAACGAGTTACAGCTCATTTAATCAAATAAATTATGTGCGATTTTTGGAAGAAACCGAAATTATTCCCAAAGGAGACGAAACCGCATCGCGTTGGCTGTCAGGCTTGCGAGGGTATCCGATTTTACAAAGTATTTCGAGCGTGAAATACCATTTAAGCAAATCGGAAACACCTGAATTTTCCAAATTCGGATTTGAACTTGTGAAAGAAGTAAACGGTATTAAAATTCTGAAAAACAAATACTACGTGCCGTTCGGATTTTCTTATGATAAATACATTTCAAAAGCAGATTTCGATAAGCTGATTACCTATAAATTTACCTTGCAGAATTTGAATTCACTCTATACCGATTTGGCTCGTCTGAAAACCAAAGCTGAACTCGACCCCGTGTTTGCAAAACTCCAAACCCTGACAGACAGCGTGTTCGACGGTAACGAATCATTTGTTGCGGGCATAAAAAATGTTACGTCCGATACACTTGAAGCACAAGTTTTGAATACCGCATTGCGCTATGCGGTCAATAATTTTTCGGCACGCGTAACCATGCTCAGCGGCTTTGTGTATGACAAAACAGATGAACTGCAACATATTGACACATCGAACTTTACACGCATTTTGCGGACAGATTCCGCGCGGGTTGTTCAGCCCGAACGTTTTAATTTCGACCTCTACAAATCGTTTACGGACGAACTTCGCAAAGATACTTTACGCATCACGCATTTTGAACAAGATTATATTTCGGGCGAAATTTCGTTACCAAAAACGAAACTTGTCTTTTTTTCAATTCCGTTTGACGAAGGTTGGCGCATAAAAGTTAACGGCAAAGCAGACAAACTTTCTCGCACAAATATCGGATTTTCCGGCATCGTGCTTCCAGCCGGCGAACACAAACTCGAGTTGCATTATTCGCCCAAATATTTCGATTTGGCAAAATATATTTCGCTTGCATTTTTTGTGTTGTTTTGGGGATTCATCGGCTACAAATTCGTAATGCGCCGAAAACGAATGAAATTTACCGGAAACAACTTATGAATTCAGACTAGCAAGAATAATTCACTGTTTTAGGTTAAAAGTTTAAAATTCACAAAGTTAGGCGGCATTTTTTTGAATTTTTTTAATTCTACTTTACGAAGTTATGCCGGCAAAAGAAAAGCGTGGACGCTTATTGCATTT
>DYSM01000021.1 GCA_020718265.1 Draconibacterium orientale
AGCGATTTGAGTCTAATGTCTAACATCTAAATTCTAAAATCTAACGAAGTATTGACAAAAGGACGACTGAAAATTAGCAGAATATGATGAAAGGTTTTTCATAAAAAAACGTCCGTTTACTTTCGTATTCGGACGTTTTAAATTATCTGACGTCTAATTTCTAAAATCTAAAGTCTCGTTTTAGTTAAAATTTTGGAATTTAGTTAAACCTTCGCGCGGATTCACGCACATGACGGGAATTTGTTCTTTGTTTACAATAATTTTTTGTTCGTGTGCGCCGAGCATGTAATCTTGTAACGAAATATTTTTGGTTGTGGCTATCAAAATCATGTCTGCACCCGATTCTTTTGCATAAGCAACGGCTTCGTCATCAACTTTTTTGCCTTCGAGTTTAATTATCTCATATTCAACATTTTGGTCGGCAAGATATTTTTGTGCGAGCGTAATGTTTTGAACTATTTTACGTTTGAACGTTGCATCAGCTTCGTCCACATAGCACAAATGGAATTTCGAACCGTAATATTTTGCCATGTAAGCTGCCCAAATCAGGTTTTCTTTTGCCGAATTTTTGAAATCTATCGGATACACGATGTTCTTGTAATTCTGTGGTTTTGTGGGTTTTCCCTGTACCACGATAAACGGAGCTTTTGAACTTACAATAACTTTAAGTGCCCAACTGCCCGTAAATTTTTGCATACCTTTGATGCCGTGCGTGCCCATAACGGCAAACGTGGCATCGGTTTGTTCAATTGTGTCGGCAATATCGGTAAAAATACTGCCTTCTTTGACGATAATTTCGGGCGAAAAGTCGTGTTCTTTTTTGCACTTTTCTACAATTACCTGAAGCTTGGCAGTTGCCTCGTCAACTTCGCTTTGTTTCTTAACAATGTGAAGCAGAGCCACTTTCAGGTCTTGTTTTTTTGCAAGAATAATTGCATGTTGCAATGCGTATTCGGCAAGTTCGGAAAAATCCCAAGGAACTATGACCGGTTTTGTTTGTTCGGACATCTTTATACGTTTAAAGTTTAATATTGTTCCAAATATAAAACTTTTTCTCGAAATAATATCTCAATATTTTATCAAACATGTTTTTTGTATTATAATTTTGATGTTTTTAGGCTTGAATTTCCAAAACTGAAATTCTTTTCTAAATTTGTTGCCAAAAAAAAGACTTAAATTATGACTGTAAAAATTGTAAATACGTCCGACAATCCGTTGCCAAAATATGAAACAGAACAGTCTGCCGGAATGGATTTGCGTGCAAATTTAACGGAATCTGTTGTGTTGAAACCTTTGCAACGTGCGCTGATAAAGACCGGATTGTTTGTCGAATTGCCGCAAAGTTACGAGGCGCAAATCCGTCCGCGAAGCGGCTTAGCGTTTAAACACGGCGTTACGGTTTTGAATTCGCCCGGCACAATTGATGCCGATTATCGCGGTGAAATCGGTGTGATTTTAGTAAATTTGTCCGACATGGATTTTGTTGTAAACCACGGCGAACGTGTTTGTCAAATGGTGATTGCAAAACACGAAACGGCAGAGTGGGAGAGCGTTGATGTGTTACAGGACAGCACACGCGGTGCCGGCGGATTCGGGCACACGGGTGTTTAGTCGATAAAATCTTCCAAATCGCGGCGTTCTTTTTTTGTCGGGCGACCTGTGCCTCGGTCGCGTTGGAGTTTGAGGTGCGCATGTAAAATTTCAAATTCAGCGAGCACTTCGGGCGGTGTCATGTCTTGAATATAGTCCGGAACTAATTTCGCACCCACTCTGTTTGACAGTATTTGCAAAACCTTGTATTCTCGGTAAAGTGCGCCGTCTTTAATTCTGACTGTGTCGCCAAGTTCCATGTTTCGTGAGGGCTTAGCTGCTGCGCCGTTTACGAAAATTTTGTTGTCTTTGCAGGCTTCTGCGGCAGTATTTCGGGTTTTGTACAGGCGAACCGCCCACAAAAATTTATCAATGCGTTCTGTTGTGCTCATCGGTTTGGTCTGTTTTTGAATTTAGTTTTGATAATTCTGCCTCTGCGGAATATTTTTTGTTGAATAAATTCATTGTGCGTTCAATGCCGACGGTTCCGAAACTTTTGACGGCATTTGCAACGTAATTCAGGCGTTCGGTCAGAAGTTTTTGTTCGTCTGCGCTCCATTCTCCCAGCACGTAATCCACTTGTCGTCCTTTTTGAAACGCATCGCCGATACCGAAACGCAATCTGTTAAAATTCTCTGTACCAAGTGTTTGTATTATATCTGTAAGTCCGTTGTGCCCGCCCGCGCCGCCGCTTTGTTTGATGCGTACGCTGCCGAATGGCAACGCCAAATCGTCCACAACAACAAACAAATTTTCGAGTTCAATTTTTTCTTTTTCCAACCAATATCGAACGGCTTTTCCGCTCAAATTCATGTAAGTCATTGGTTTTATGAGAATAAACGTTCGTCCTTTGTGTTTAATTTCGGCGTGGTCGGCGTAGCGTAAATGCGCAAAAACAGCATCGGACGCTTGTGCCCAAACGTCCAATGCTTTGAACCCGATGTTGTGTCGCGTATTTTGGTACTCGACACCCGGGTTTCCTAATCCTGCGATTAAGTATTTCAATGTAGATTATTTTTTTGTTTTTTCATCAACGGCTGCTGTTTTAGCTGCGCGTGAGGCTGAAACATTGCAAATAATGGCATCTTTCGGATTCAAAACTTGCAAGTTATTGAAATTTAACTCGCTGCATTTGATTGTTTTACCAATTTTTAAGTCCGTAACATCCACTTCCAAAACTTCCGGCATATCGGCTATCAAACCTTTCACTTTCAAACGTCGCATCAAAACATTTAACACACCGCCGGCTTTTACGCCTTCCGACAATCCTACTGTTTTTACGGGAAGTTCAATTTTTACCGGCTCGTCTGCTTTTGCAAGTAAAAAGTCAAGATGAACCACCTTGTCCGTAACCGGATTGAATTGAATTTCTTGCATGATAAGGTCATACATGTCGCCTTCGAGGTCTAATCTTACAACATGTGTATCGCCCGTGTAAATCAATTTTCGCAAATCCGGTGTTGTTGCCGAAAAATGCACGGTTTCTGCACCTTTTCCGTAGATTACGCACGGTACAACATCTTGTTTGCGGAACGCTTTGGTTGCTTTTTTACCAAATTCCGTTCTTTTTTGTCCTTTAAGTTCAAAAACTTTCATAAAATCTTAAACGTGTGCTACTCAGGCTCTTTCGCAAAAATGAAAACCCGAAAAATCGAATCGCCCCCATCGCACGGTTTTTACTTTTGTATTTTTTCGGACTGCAAAGATATATTTTTTTTAATGTTTTGATTTTATTTTTTGAAGAATTGCGGAATTTTTCGCACATTTTTCATAAATAATATTCCGAAACCGCCGACTTTGTTTTTTCGCAAAGCTCGAATATCTTCTCTTGATTTTTGGATAATATTTTTCAAACTTTTGTTGCTCGCGCCGCCAGTGCGCATTTTTATGAGAACTTCCGGTAAATATTGTGTCGAAATTTTGCCGACAGCCAAAAATCGCAACACAATGTCGTAATCGGCAGCGATTTTGAATGTTGTGTCGAAATTTCCGTATTTTTCATAAATTTTTTTCGTTACAAAAAACGTGGGGTGGGGCGGCATCCAGCCTTTTTTGAGGTCGGAAAAACGAAATTCACCCGAAATCCAAGTGCGAACGGTTTTGTTTAAATCGTCTTTTGATGTGTAAACTAAATCGCCGTAAAGCGAATCTGTTGCCTGATTTTCAAAGCATTTCGCAACTTTTTTAATTGCATCAGAATGGGCATAAACATCATCGGCATGTAAAAAACCAATCACATCGCCTGTTGCCGCAGCAATGCCTTTATTGAGTGCATCGTAAATGCCTTTATCCGGTTCGCTGACAATTTTTGCAATTTTAGCCGAATATTTTGACACAATTTTCAGGGTGTCGTCTGTCGATTTTCCGTCAATAATAATGTATTCGATGTTCGGATATGTTTGCTCGGTTACAGATTTCAGCGTGTCTTCAATCGTGTCGGCGTTATTGTAACAAGCAGTGATGATGCTAATTTTCATTCTTAATTTTTGACAATTTTTTGTGTCAGAATATCTGAATCTGAACTTAATTTAACAAAATATATTCCTGAATTCAAATTACTTAAATTCAGTGTATTGATAGTTTTCGATTCAATCGTTTGTTTAATTAAAACCGAACCTCTTACATCTAAAATTTCGACAGAAGTTTTTTCAAAATTTGAAGTGTTTTTGATGTTCAAAACATCGAAAACAAGTGTCGGATAAAGTTCAAATTCGGCTGCGGTCGTTTTAATATTTCCGCCATCGTCCGGATATACAACGAACGGATTATTGGTGCAAATATCTGTCAAATAGACCTCATTTTCCAAAGTTCCAAAATATTCCGAAACAAAAACAGTGTAAGGTTCTCCGAGTTCTCCATAGAAAAAAGTTTCGTTAATGTCAGAACTTCCGGCGTTAGAAATGCAAAACCAGCCGCTTGTGCCAATTTGGTCGCCCAAACCGTATTCATAGGCAGGCATATACGACGTTCCGTTTTGCGGTGTTGGCGGTTCGGCTGTAAAATCGCCTTTTTTGGCAAAAACAGCGGCGTGGCAACCGTTGCCGGGTGTCCAAGTCATAAGTGCTTCTGATTTTAGAAGTAAAATTTGGCCAACGTAACAGGCTTGTTGCATTTCATATTCGTAAGCTCCGATGCTCGGATACGAAGCGTGGCGCGTTGCACCGAGAATATCAGCGGAAACAGTTGCATCGGGCGTGGCGTGTGCAACGGCGGGCGAGCAGGCTTGCAAGCTGAGGTCGGTTTCGGAAACAAAGAGCGGATTTTCGTAAAACGAATGCGCATCGCCGCCTGTCCAAGTTTGCCAGTCTTCTAAATCTTTTGTGCCGAAAATTGTCCAAGCCAAAACAGAAACATCGCAATTACTCTCACACAGGTACACGTTGTTGTCAATTTCGGCAAAAGGCGAACTCGGTAAATCTGTAACGATTGCAACGCCGAATGTGATTTCGGTTGCGCCGTTGCGTTCGCCGAGCTGGTTTACTATGATGTTGTTTTTCAATACAATACCTGTTCCTGCGCCTATTGAAATTCCGGATGAAAATACGTTTGATGCGCCTGTCCCGATACCGAGTGAGTTGTTTTCGGGCAAATAAATTGTGTTATTTAGGATTGAAATTCCTGTTGTCATTTCGGGACAATGCAGTGCAATTCCTGTCGGAAAATTATCGGAATAACTGTCCGATGCTACGCCGGAAATGTGGTTGTTTATGATGTTCAGATTTTCAGCATTCAAATTCAAAAATGCCAGAGCTTGAGCGGTTTGTGTGCCTGTATGCGTGAGATTTTCAAGCTTATTTCCGGAAATTGTGATTGCGCCTGTGCTGTTTTCGGTAAAAATTCCGTAAGTGTTATGTTCCAATGCAGAATTAAGATTGAAAATATGATTGTTACTGACCACAAAATCGGCGGAGGCTTGCAACCCGATTCCGAGTGCAACATATTCATTTTCAATATCTGAACCTATTTCATTTTTGTCGAAAAGTAAATCGGAACCGCCGTCCGACAAAATTCCGGTTCTGACTTGGCTTATGGCGTTGTCATAAATTTTTATATCGGAAAATCCGCCGTTAAAAAATCCGATGTTGTCAAAACTTTGACCTGCGCCCTTCAAAATGCAATTTTTTACGGTAATATCTTCGCCGGCAGTTGTGCTGACGAGAGTTCCTATAACTGCTACATTATCAAGTTGATGTGTATTTGTCAGGCTGAGATTTTTGCTGTCTGTGCCGTTGTGCGAACCATCGATAATGATATGGCTTGCGTCCACGATGGTGAACAAGGTTGTAAATTCGTTTGTAGTCGATTTTTCAATGTTGATGTTTGCATTTAATGCCGGTTTTACCGTAAGTGTGTTCGTTGTGCTTGCACCTGCGAAACTTGAAAATATAACGGGAAACTCTTCTGAGTCAGGATTGTAAGAATCCATGAGTTCAAAAACCACAGGATACGAGGCTCCTAAAATGTGCAATACATTCAGCGCATCTTGCAATTTTGTGTAATTACTGCCCATTCCGTTGCCTATTTTGTATGTGCCTGCCATCGGTTGTGCTGACAGCCAAAGGGTTGTCGATAAAAATATCACGAGAAAGAATAGAAACTTTTTCATACGTTTGCCGATTTAGAAATATTTTCCAAAAATACAATAATTAAATTTCACTGTTCGGTTATTTTGATTATTTTCGACTTAAATATCAAATGTGATGTCAAATTTACTCATTCGTAATATAAAAATACTTTGGGGCGTAAATCGAAACGGTTTTTTGAAAAAATCGGGTGTCGAAATGTCTGATTTAGAATCAATTGATGACGCTTTCCTTTGCATTGAAAACGGTAAAATCATTGAGTTCGGTAAAATGTCCGATTTTTCTCAAACATCTGATTTTGATGAAATTATAGATGCTTCCGACAAAATGGTCATCCCTTCGTTTGTCGATTCGCACACGCATTTGGTTTACGCAGGAAGCCGCGAAATTGAATATATCGACAAAATTAAAGGGCTGACTTACGAAGAAATTGCCAAGCGCGGCGGCGGAATTTTAAATTCAGCCAAACTTTTGCATGAAACTTCTGAGGATGAGTTGTTTGAACAATCTTTACACCGAATTCGAGAAATTGAAAAACAAGGCACCTGCGCGGTTGAAATCAAGAGCGGTTACGGTTTATATCCCAAAGATGAATTGAAAATGTTGCGCGTTATTCAACGTTTGAAAACCGCAACACGTTTAACGATAAAATCGACGTTTTTGGCAGCTCATGCCGTTCCGGCAGAGTTCAAAACACGGCAATCCGAGTATGTGGATTTCGTTGTAAATGAAACACTTCCGCAAGTTTGTGAAGAAAATTTAGCTGATTTTGTGGATGTGTTTTGCGACAAAGGTTTTTTTACAATTGCTGAAACGAATCGCATTCTTGAAGCCGCTGCCGCTCACGGTTTGCGCCCGAAAATTCATGCCAACGAGTTGGATTTTTCAGGCGGCGTTCAAGTTGGCGTTAAACATCACGCGCTTTCGGTTGATCATTTGGAGTATGTTGGTGATGCTGAAATTTCTGCGCTGCTAAATTCGAAAACGATGCCCACAATTTTGCCCGGAGCCGCGCTGTTCCTGAATTTGCCGCACGCGCCCGCCCGAAAAATGATAGATGCCGGCTTGCCCATTGCGGTGGCTTCGGATTTCAATCCGGGTTCGTCGCCCAGCGGAAACATGAAATTGATGCTCTCGCTTGCCATGATAAACCACCGAATGACTGTGCGCGAATGCCTGAATGCCGGAACAATAAATACTGCTTACGCTATGAATATCAGCGATTTTTGCGGAAGTATTAAAATTGGAAATGATGCCGATTGTTTAATTTTGAAAGAAATTCCGAGCCTCGAATTTTTTCTGTACGCGTACGGCAGCGATTTAATTGAAACCGTGGTTTTGAAAGGTCAAATCGTGTAATTTACTAAAAATAAGTTTTTTATGAAGATATTGTTTACCGGCGATTACGACCCGGAGTATAATCGAATCCAAATTTTACTGCACGGTTTAAAAATGCGTTCGGATGTTTCCGTAATTGAATTTCCGGTAAAATCAGTTAAGGAATTTTATACTGAATTGTTTGAAAATCAAATTAATAGTTGTGATATTGTTTTTTTGCCGTCGTTCACGCACAAGTTTGTAAAACCGCTTCGGAAACGCACGCGAAAACCAATTATTTTCGACCCTTTAATCTCAAAATATCTCACAAAAGTATTTGATTACAAGCAAGTTTGGCGTTATTCTCCTCGCGCCTTGAAAAATTATTTCAAAGATAAAATTCCGTTCCGGAATTGCGATATTTTACTTGCCGACACCGAAGCGCATAAGCAGTATTATCGAAAAACGTTTGGCTTGAAAAATCAACGAATAGAAGTTTTGCCTATCGGTGTGGATACTGATGAGTTTTCCACGCTAAATTATTCAAAACCAAAAGATTATGTGCATATTGGCTTTTATGGCGGCTTTATTCCGTTGCAGGGCACACGACATATTTTAGATGCTGCTAAGTTGCTGAAATCCAATACGAAAATTCAAATTACTTTAATCGGAACAGGTTACGAGTGGGAAGATGCGAAAGATTATGCAAAATTGCACGATTTGTCGAATGTCTCATTTTCGGGTTGGGTGAAACAAACCGAATTGCCCGCGAAAATTGCGGAGTTTGACATCTGTCTCGGTATTTTTGGCGATTCATTAAAAGCCGATTTGGTTGTGCCAAACAAGGTCTTTCACTACGCCGCCGCCCGAAAACCAATTATCACGAAAGATACGCCCGCGATGCGCGAAATTTTTACACACGACAAAGATATTTTTTTAGTTCAAAATTCGCCAAAAGCCATAGCAGAAGCGATTTTGCACTTTGCCGAAAATTCAAAACGTTGCTCAGATTTGGGGCAAAATGCGTTCGATTTAGTAAATCAAAATTTCAATCATACCGCTATTGCCGAACGGTTTGTCAGAATTTGTAAACTTTTGACTTTTTTGTAAGATTGCCCATTTTTTGTATATTTGTGAGGCTTTAGTTTTTAGTTTTGGCGTGAAAAATTTGAAAACAATTCGGGCATTTGTTCTGATTGCACTTTTAGCGGTGCCGAATATGTCTTTGTGGTTGAATTTCAGACTTCAAACTCAAACTGCGCGCGTTAATGCTCGCCAAATTATTGTTGAAATTTCCGAAAAATCTACGCTGCAAACTTTTGTGTTTTCAAAAGATTATTTTGAAAAAATCAGAATAGACGATATTGAATTTGAAATTTCAGGCAAACTTTATGATATTGTTTCAGCTCACGAAACTTCTGACAGTGTGTATCTTACGGCTTGGCACGACACGCCTGAAAGTCTCATCAAAAAACAATATAAAACAATTCAGCAAGGTTTATTGGCTCAAAATCCGGTTTCAAATGATTTGAATTTGCGTTTTTTCGATTTTTCCAAAAACTTATTTTGTTCGGACACTGTTATTGATTTTCAGCTTAACGCTTTCAATATTAATTTCGCAGAAACTTTATATTTCTTTGTGATAAAGGATTTTACGGGCAAATTTCCGGAAAAACCACCTTGCATTTCCTGATTTTTAAGTAGAACAGATTTATTCCGAAATTCAATTCGGATATTTTTTTATTTTTAAAATTTATAATAATCATGAGAAAATTTATAGTTTTCATCGGACTGATGATGCTTTGTTATGTGTCAGAAAGTCAGGTAGTTCGTGTGGTTGATTCCGAATCTGAACAGCCTGTTCCGGGGGTTATTTTTCAAGATTCAAAATCCACAATAATTCTACAATCAAATTATGCCGGAACTATTGATATCGTGCCTTTTGAGATTTGCGATTCAATCTATATTTCAGCAATCGGCTTTAAAAGTATGGTGATTTCGTTTACTGAATTATCTTCAATTAAAACTTTAATAATTTATTATGAGTCATTTGATATTGAAGATGTTGTAGTTTCAGCATCACGTTGGCAACAAAACCGACGTGAAATTCCGGTGCGTGTGAAAACCATTTCGCAAAAACACGTGCGATTGCAAAATCCTCAAACGGCTGCCGATTTGTTGGCTTTGTCAGACGAAGTGTTTATCCAAAAAAGTCAGCAAGGCGGCGGAAGCCCGATGATTCGCGGCTTTTCAACGAACCGATTGTTGTATGTTGTGGACGGTGTGCGCATGAATACGGCAATTTTTCGCAGCGGAAATTTGCAGAATGTGATTTCGCTTGATGCCTTTGCCATTGAGCGTTCCGAAGTGCTTTTCGGTCCCGGCTCGGTCATGTACGGCAGCGATGCGATAGGCGGCGTAATGAATTTTGAAACTTTAAGCCCGGAATTTTCTGTGAATGAAAAAGTTAGACTATCGGGCGCGGCTGATTCTCGGTTTTCTTCGGCTAATAATGAAAAATCGCAACATTTTCACCTCAAAATTGGCGGACGAAAATGGGCTTCTGTAACAAGTTTGTCTTCAAATGATTACGGACATTTGCGCATGGGTGCGAACGGTCCGGACGATTATCTTGTGCCGTATTACGTGCAACGTGCAGACAGTTCGGACATGATTTTTACAAATTCAGACCCGCTTTTGCAAATTCCGTCCGGCTTTACGCAAAAAAATATTATGCAAAAAATAGGATTCAAACCTTCCGAGAATTTTGAAATTCAATACGGATTTCATTACTCGGAGACCTCTGATTATGCGCGTTTTGACAGACACATTCGTTATAAAAATGGCTTGCCGCGTTACTGCGAGTGGAGTTACGGTCCGCAAAAATGGCTCATGAATAATTTGAGTGTAAGTCATTCAAATACTTTGATTTACGATAATTTGAGTATTCGTTTGGCGCATCAATTTTTTGAGGAAAGTCGTATCAGTCGCGATTTGAACAAATCTAAACGCGAAACGCGCATTGAAGACGTGCAGGCATATTCTGCAAATGTGGATTTTGTAAAACAGATATTCGATTCAAACACACTGTTTTACGGAATTGAAGCTGTGCAGAACGATGTTACTTCGGTCGGAATTGATGAAAATATTCTCACGAGTGAAATTTCCGACGGTGCTTCGCGTTATCCGCAATCGGATTGGCTTTCTTACGGTGCGTATCTGACTGATAAACATAACTTTGGCGAAAGTTTTACGCTGCTGGGCGGCGTGCGTTTCAGTTACAACGAGATGAATGCCGTGTTCGATACAACGTTTTACAAATTTCCGTTTACAACGGCAAATCCTCAAAGCCAACAAGTTACGGGCAGCTTTGGTTTTGTTTGGCATCCAAATAAAAAAACAGCGTTTGCAATCAATGCTGCTTCGGGTTATCGTGCGCCGAATGTGGACGATTTGGGCAAAGTTTTCGATTCTGCGCCCGGCACGGTTACGGTTCCGAATCCGGATTTGAAGCCCGAAACGGCTTACAATTTTGAAATTTCAGGAACACAAGTTTTTGGCAAATTTGCTAAAATCGAACTTGCGGGCTATTACACTTACCTTGCCGATGCCATGGTGCGCCGCGATTTTACCCTAAATGGCTTAGACAGTATGATTTACGACGGCGAGATGAGTCGCATTCAGGCGATTCAAAACGTGGCTTTTGCAACGGTTTACGGTATTCAGGCGGGTTTGGAACTGAAATTGCCTTACGGATTTTCGTTCAACGGACATTATAATTACCAAATCGGAGAAGATGAGTTGGATGACGGAGCCGTCAGTCCGTCGCGTCATGCTGCTCCTGCGTTCGGAACGGCGCGCTTGAGTTACGCGTATCGCACTGTAAATCTGCAAGTTTATGGAGTTTACAATGCCGAAAAATCGTTTGAAGAATTGCCGCAAGAAGAAATAGACAAAGATTATTTATATGCCAAAGATGCAGACGGAAATCCTTACGTTCCGATGTGGTACACGCTGAATTTCAAGGCTTCGGCACAAATTAACGAGCATTTTACCGTGTTCGCCGGTTTGGAAAATATGTTAGACAAACGATATAGACCTTACAGTTCGGGCATTTCTGCACCGGGACGTAACTTTGTGATTTCGCTTCACGCAAAAATTTAAATGTTTACAGGTTAAAAAAAAAACTTTTGAGAGCCGTGTGAACAGACCTCAAAAGTTTTTTTTAACATTAGGATTTCATTCCTGCAATCAGTGCATTGATTTTTGCCGACCATTTTTCGAGAAATTCGTGTTCGCCGGACAGTTGAAAATCGCCGTCTTGTTCGTTGTAAAATTCAAAACTGATTTTACCTTTTTCGGATTCTTTCATGTAGAATGTCAGCGACATTGTGTCCACAACGCGTTGGCTGCCTCCCGAAACATTTACACTTCTTCCTTTTTCTTCTATGCCGCTGCGTTGAACTTTCTGTAAATCAATAGTTTCTTTTGTGTTTTTTTTTGTGTTCATCAAAAAAACTATTTTAGTTTGGGTGTCAATGCCAATGATGTTATTTTTTATGATTTCGCTTTCCGAAATTTTGAAACCTTGTTTGTTCGCGTAATCGTTTAATAATGAGAGTTTTTGTTGAACTTTTTTACGACGATTCATGTAGCTGAACAAAATTGCAATTCCGATAACTGCAACTAAAATTATACTTGTGATTATTGCTGTCATTTTTGAAAATATTAATGATTTTTTAAAAAAAATAGTTGTTCGCAAAGTTTATATGCTCTGCGAAATTGTTTAATTTTGTTGAAAATCAATATTTTACAAAAAGTAATGCGATGGAAAAAGTAAGTCGGATGTTTTGAGTTTTCTTACAATATATTCGGAAACAGAATTGTATTCGTAGGAGAAAAAATAGGCGATACTTGAATTTTGAATTGTCGGAACTGCTTGATTTGCAGTATTTACTCTCGAAATACGTTTGCCGAAATTTGGAGTAACCACATTGCTTTCTTCTGGCAAAATAACTAAATTGCCGGAATTGCCTTCGATAAATTTTTGTGCGGAATTGGGATTTTCTTCATTTAAGTGCTTTGCAATTAGTATGTTATCTTCGGAAAATACGTTTTCGCCCGACACGTAAACGAGTATCGACAACAAACATATTAATACATAAACCATAAGATTTCGCACGCTGCAAAGTAGCAACTGTTTTGAAATATCTATCTCAAAATCAATTATTTTTCAAGAAATAAAACGAAATTAACGCGGCAAAATTTCAAACGGTAAAGCAACGGCAACCGAATCGCCGGCGACTTTGTCCACAATAATCAACTCGAAACGATAACGTCCGGGCGCGTCTGTTTCGTCTGTTTTGTAAAACGCATACGGGCTTTCGATGAATCCGGTTTCGGTCATGGAATTTATGGTGGTGTCTTCGCCAAAAAGGTTGTAGTCTTCGGCTACGAGTTTACCTTCTGCGTTGCTGATGCGCATGTGCAAATTTGCGTGAAAACGTCCGACTTCGTCTGTTTCAAACTTTCCGACATTTTCCAACACGAAATAAACTTGCTCGCCTTGAACGAATTGCGGCGTGTCTGCTTTTATTTTTCTGCCGTCTGCGGTTTCGCGCAGGAACAAATAATTTGAATACGTGAGCATATTTTCTTTTTTTTCTGATAATTCAGTCGAATCTTTTTTTGTGTTTTCCGAAGAGTTGCATGAAACCAATGCAAACAGCAAAAATACCGGAATCAGTTTTATTTTCATATCGAAAAAATTTAAAATCGAAGCCCAAAATTAGCTAAAACTTTTCAAACAGATGTTTTTTGTAACATGTTTTTTGCATTTTTTAGAAAATCGCAGTGCGAAGTCCGCCAAAAATATAGGTTTTTTTTTCTGCCGGATTGCTGAGTTGTTCTGCGCGAAAGCCTGCTTCCAATTCAAGCAATGCTTTGGGGTTTACGATGTATTTTAATTTGAGTTCCGCCGTTGCTGCTTTTCGCAAATTTCCTTGTAAATAGGTTGTGCCAAAATCATCGGGGCGCAAATGGTAACTTTTGTAAATATCGCCGCCTAAGCTCACAAGTTCTTCTGTATCAAATCCTTTTTCGGTTATGGAAATGGTGATACTTAGAACAAATCGGTTACGCATGTAGCTGATGTGTGTCAGCATTTCGGCAAAATTCGAACCGCTCGGATGCGCCAAAGGCTGCGTGAACATCCCGTAATTCAAATTCATATTGCGTAACGACGGCATTGTTCCGAAAGACATATCGCCGTGTGAATATGTGTATGGACGAACCGCGTTGATTTCGCCAATGAAATTCAATCCTTTGATTTTAAATAGATTGTGTGATTTTAATCCGGCTTGGATTCCGAATTTGTTTGCCCACCAACCTGAGCCGTCCGTCAGGCGACTCATAATCATATCGTCGAGCAAAAACTGAGAGTAAAGGTAGGTCGATTTGAAAATTCGGATATTTAAACCTATGCCCATCAAAGCGTTATCGAGTGTGCCTTCTGCAAATTCGACCGGTCTGTAAAAAATGACCGGATTGAAATATGCTAAATCTACACCTGCCCGTTCGAGTTTATGTCCGTAAGGATTTGTCATTACGACTTCAAAGAAGTTGAAATTCAGACGTTTGGTAAGATTTATACTCAAATAATGCCAAAACGCATATTTATCATACAAGGCATATTTAGCTTGTGTTCCGAGAAGCGGATAATCGCTCAGTTTGCCGATTTGCCACACGTAACGCACGCGCCACACGTTCACGGACGTGCGAAAATACGGATATGCTGCCGCATTTTCAGAAAGTAAGAGCGAGTTGTAACCGTGTCCGAAAAAGGTTTTGCCTTTGCCGATTTCAAAATTGAAAAAATCATTCGGGCGATAATTTAATCTGAAAAATGCCGGAAATTTTGATGCCGATACTTTGTAATCTATTGTGCTGTCGTTTGTTGCGTAACCAAAAAGTGCGGATTCGAATGTCCAGTTTTTGTAGGTTTTATTTACGGCAATGCCACCGCCTGCGATGAAATATAGTTTGTCGGCACGCGTGATTTGCGAAAGCAAAATTGAATTTAAGATTAATGTTCCGTTCTTATAATATTTTTGTAAAAGGTTGTCATCGAAGAATTTGCTTCCTATTGCAAATGAGTTTGCAATGCTGTCGGGCAACCGGAAATCTGTTTGAAAATTACGGTCGGACAGATGCGTTTCTTCGTTTGGTGCAAAGGTTTCATAACGTAAAGCGACTTCGTTATCGAAGCTAAGAGTCTGTCCTACGAGCGACGCTGATGTTATTAAGGTCCAAAGGGTTAGAACAAATTTCATACGTTTGAATCTTTTTTGTTTTGTTTTCTTAGGAAAAAAGTTGGGATATAAAATATGATCATAGCTGCAAGAACTACGGAAAGTCCAATTGTATGAACTCCTGCGGCAAAATTTAGCAAGAATGTAGTAAGTGAGAATATTATGGTAATGCCTACAAGAATTCCGTCTGTTTGCAGATGTGAAAAACCGATACTCAGAAAAAGATGGTGTAAGTGTTGCTTGTCCGGAAAGAAAAGCGGTTTGCCTTGAAAATAACGTAGAAACATCACGCGAACGGTATCAAACAACGGTACGATTAGAATAGCAAATGAAATTGCCGGCGCGCCGTAAATGTGATACGGAATATCGTTTCGGATGTTCAATTCGTTGAATTTGATTACGAAAACCGAAATCATAAAGCCCAAAATGAGAGAACCGGTGTCGCCCATGAAAATTTTATTATCTTTTCCGAACAGATTAAATCTCAAATAAGCAAACAGTGCGCCTATGAGTGCGATTGCAACCGTTGCATATCCCGTATAGCCGGCTAAATAAAACCAAATTCCGAAAGCTGCAGAACTAACAATGCCCAAACTGCCGGCTAAACCGTCAATACCGTCAATTAAATTAAAACTGTTGGTGATAACGATTATTGTAAACACAGTCAGCGGAATACCGATGTATTGCGGTATGTCTTGAATCCAAAATAAGCCGTGCAGGTTTGTGAATTGAATATCTGTAAAAATAACCAAAAACGATGACGCAAAAACTTGTCCGATGAGTTTTGTAACAGGGGCTATGACTAAAATATCGTCTTTGATGCCTACAAAAAAAAGTGCAACAACAGCAGCCATAACGTATTTTATTTCTTCTACGCCCGGCGAAAAGAGCAGCGATGCCATGGTTAAACCCGCAAAAACCGCTAAACCGCCCAACGTCGGTACTTTGTGTTTGTGCACGCTGCGTTCGCCCGGTTCGTCGAAGAGATGCTTCATGTGTGCAACTTTTACAATGGACGGTATTGATACATAAGTTACACCAAAAGCTGTAGCAAATGCCAATACCGGTAAATAGACTTCAGGAGAAATCATATATTCGGAATTTTATTGCAAAATTACTACAAATTACGCACATTGGGGCATCTTATCTTAAAATTTTTAACTTTTGAGGATAATCTAATGTATAGTGCAATCCCCGACTTTCCTTGCGTCGTTTTGCCATCTTGATAATCATGTAGGAAACATTTATCGCATTACGAAGTTCGCACAAGGCGGGTGAAACCGTTGAACGGTCATACAAGGCTTTGGTTTCCTGATAGATAATTCCCAAACGTGCTAAGGCGCGATTCATCCGAATATCCGAACGTACGATGCCGACGTAGTTCGACATAATTTGTTGTAATTCCTTGAATTCTTGTGTGATAAGAATGAGTTCTTCCGGGTGCGTTGTGCCGTCGTCCGACCAGTCGGGCACGGAAGTGTTAAGCGAAACATTGGCAACTTTTTCCGATGAAGCTACTGCGGCACGAAGTCCGTACACTGCAGCTTCGAGCAAAGAGTTGGATGCCAAACGGTTTGCACCGTGCAAACCTGTGGAAACGGATTCGCCGCCGGCATATAAATATTTTATCGACGTGCGTCCTTTGGCATTCACTTTGATGCCGCCGCACAAGAAATGCGCCGCCGGAACCACCGGAATATAATCTTTCGTAATATCAATGCCCAGCAATAAACATTTTTGGTAGATATTCGGAAAATGACTCAGCAAACCGTCTTTATCCAAATGCGTGCAGTCTAATTGTACAAATTCGTAGCCCGACACTTTCAGTTCCGTGTCGATAGCACGAGCCACAATATCGCGCGGGGCAAGTTCGCGGCGTTCGTCGTAACGCGCCATGAATGCTTCGCCTTTGCGGTTGCGCAAGATTGCACCAAAGCCGCGCATGGCTTCCGTAATCAAAAACGACGGACGTTCGTTTTGGTTATACAATGCCGTGGGATGAAATTGCACAAATTCCATATTGTCTATCAACCCTTTGGCGCGATACACCATGGCAATGCCGTCGCCCGTGGCAATAACCGGATTTGTGGTTGTGTGGTAAATATTGCCGATGCCGCCCGTGGCGATGTATGTAATTTTTGCCAGAAACGTATCTACCTTGTTCGTGTTCGGATTCAGCACATACGCACCGTAACATTCCGTGTCCGTGCCTTCGTTTATGACGGAATAGCCCAAATGATGTTGCGTAATGACTTCCACCGCAAAGTGATGTTCGTACACTGTAATATTCGGATTTTTAAGAACTTGTTCCGTAAGCGCACGTTGAATCTCAAACCCGGTTCGGTCTTGAAAATGATAAATTCGATGTTCGGAGTGTCCGCCTTCGCGTGCAAGGTCGTATTCTCCTTCGGGCGTTTTATCGAAGTTTGTGCCCAAATCAATTAAATCCTGTATAATTGCCGGACCTTCTTTTATGATAGAACGCACCACTTGCTCGTTACACAAGCCGTCGCCCGCAATGAGCGTGTCCTGCACATGTTTCTCGTACGTATCGGGACTGTAAGTTACCGATGCAATGCCGCCTTGGGCGTAGCGCGTGTTGGTTTCTTCGATACTTGTTTTGGTTACCACGGCAACTTTACCGTAAGGCGCAACCTTGAGTGCATACATCATGCCCGCTAAACCCGAGCCGATGACCAAAAAATCCGTTTCTATGCGCATTACACACTGTTTTTTTTTGAAACCGCAAAGATATGTTTTTTTATTGTAAAGCTGCGGAAACAATTGACACCCGATGGTTTTGTTTTTTTTGCTTTTGCAATTTAACTATCTTTGCGAAGCAATCAGAACATAAATGATTGCACTACAACTGACTGTGCAGTTGCGCAGTTTTACAAACCGCCTGAAAGATAAAGCCGGCTTGGCAAAGTTTGCAAATCGACCTGTTATTCTTGCAGTTTTGTAAAGCCGCGCGATAGCGCAACTTACCTGCCGGTGTTTTCGCACGGCGCAACGGAAGATACAATCTTTCAGAAATCCAACGGCGTTTTACTCTAACGCTAAAATACGTCGAGCGGCGTCTCTTATCAGTCAATTTGTACATAATTTCTTTGTTGCACAATGTTTCAGCCCACAAAAGCCCGCAATTATCGCATATTGTTTGTTTGCGGTTTTAGTTATCATTATTTTATTCTAAATCAGGTAAATAAATATTTTTTTGTTTTAACTCTATCTGTATTTCTTTATACGAAGTGATAATTTTATCATTTTCAGCCTGTTTTAAAATATCTGT